>NZ_BAAGZI010000008.1:0-43738 GCF_054778695.1 Actinocorallia lasiicapitis | reverse complement strand
CGCTGCTGCGGCGGCTGCGGCGGGCGCTGGCGGGCGTGCTCGGGGCCCTGGGCAGCCCGGCCGGGGACCTGACCGTTAGGGACCTGGCCGTTGGGGACCTGGTTGCTGCTGACGTCGCGGCGGTGGTCCATCTCGTCCTCTTCTTCTTCCTCGTCGTCGACGGGGACCGAGCGGTCCGCGCCGAACCAGATGAGTCCGGCGGCCGCCGCCATCCCGACGACCTTGAGCAGCCCCGGCAGGAACCCGGCGGCCACGACGTCCAGGACGCCCGCGCCGGCCGCGATCGCGATCGGCTGCGGCTCGAGCTCCTTGCGGTTCAGCACCAGGACGGTACCGACCAGCAAGGTCAGGATGACGACGCCACTCGCGGCGTTCAACAAGGCGCCCGGCAGGCTGCCGTACATGTCGCCCGGGTTGGGGAGGGTCTTGCCGAGTTTGCCGGTGAGCGGATCCCAGGCCAGGACGACCACCGCGACCAGCGTGAAGGAGATCCCGATCAGCCGTCCGGCGAACCGCGCCTGCACCGACTTGGCGATCAGTTCGACCGCGCCCATCGCCAACGCGACGGGTGCCAGCAGCGCCGCGCCGATCATGGTGACCCGGAAGGTGAGGGGGCCGAACCCCGCGAGCAGGCCCACCCCGGCGGACGCCAGCGCCAGGCCGAGCGCCCCGACCGACACCGCCCAGAGCCAGAGATGGAGTTTGCGCTGGTGGAGGGCGGCCTGAACCAGCAACCCGGCGCCCACCAGGGCTGCCAGGGTCGCTACGAGAGCCACCATTCCTTCCACCATCGCGCCCCCATGGTGCCTGATGAAGCGGAGTGAGTCGTACCGCCGGGGTAACTTCTCACGGTTTTCCGACCAAATCCCTATTGTCCCGCTTCTTTGCGGATACCTAGAGTGAGGCTCCGTGCCCTAGGTCACACCCCTCCGCGGGAGGCCCCATGCCATCGGCGAACGCCCCCGAAGCCGCGCTCCTCGTCGAACGCGCCCGGGCGGGCTGCCGTGAGGCCTTCGGAGAGTTGTACGCGCAGCACGCCGGATCGGTTTACCGCTACCTCCACGTCAAGACCGGCTCCCCCACCCTCGCCGAAGACCTCACCAGCGAGACCTTCCTGCGGGCCCTGCGCAGGATCGAGCACTTCACCTGGACGGGCCGCGACTTCGGCGCCTGGCTGGTGACCATCGCCAGGAACCTGGCCGCCGACCACTACCGGTCGAGCCGGTTCCGGCTGGAGACGATCACCGCGAGCCCGCCCGAAGAGGCCGTGGACGGGCCCGAGCACGACGTCCTGAACGCGCAGCGGCGGCTGCTGGTCGTCCTGGCCGTCCGGGAACTGGGCGAGGAGCAGCGGCGCTGCCTGGAACTGCGGTTCTTCCAGGAGCGGACCGTCGCCGAGACCGCGACCCTGATGGGACGGCGGGCCGGGGCCGTCAAAGCGCTCCAGCACCGGGCCGTCCGTTCACTGGCCCGCCTTCTGGCCGCCGATCCGCGTTCCGTCGCGTAACCGAAAATGACCGGACGGCCACTGTGAGAACGGTCGCGATTCGCGGCGAATCGGGAGATCGTGGCCCTGTGAAGATTAGGCTCGTACCATGCGTCGATTCTGGCAACGGCAGGCGGAGGACCCGGTGAGCGCCGGAAAGGCGGCCGCCGAGGCGGCCCAATCACGGCCCTGGCCCGAGCACGACACGACGGCCGCGGCCTTCTTCGACGTCGACAACACCATGATGCGCGGCGCGTCGATCTACTACTTCGCGCGCGGCCTGGCCAAGCGGAAGCTGTTCACGACCCGCGATCTGACCATGTTCGCGCTCGGGCAGGCCGCCTTCCGGGTCCGCGGCACCGAGAACGCCGACCACATCGGCACGGCACGCGAAGCGGCCCTGTCGTTCGTGGCGGGCAAGAGCGTCGACGAGCTCGTCCGGCTCTGCGAAGAGATCTACGACGACGTCATGGAAGACCGGATCTGGCACGGCACCCGCACCATCGCCCAGGCCCACATCGACGCGGGCCAGCAGGTCTGGCTGGTCACCGCCACGCCCGTCGAGATCGCCAGGGTGATGGCCAGCCGGCTCGGGCTGACCGGCGCGCTCGGCACCGTCGCCGAGACCGTCGACGGGCACTACACGGGCCGGCTCGTCGGCAATCTGCTGCACGGGCCCGCGAAGGCCGAGGCCGTCCGGGCGCTCGCCGAACGCGAAGGGCTGTCGTTGGAGCGGTGCAGCGCCTACAGCGACTCCGCCAACGACCTGCCGATGCTGTCGATCGTCGGGCATCCGAACGCCGTCAACCCCGACGGCGAGCTCCGCGAGCACGCCAGGTCCAACAGCTGGCCGATCCACGACTTCCGGACGGGCCGGAAGGTCGCGATCGTGGCGCTGCCCGCGGCGGCGGGCGCGGGCGCCCTGGCCGGCGGGGTCGCGGCGGGGATCGCGCTGCGCCGCCACTACCGCGGCGCGTCCTGAGCCGGACCGGAAGCTAGAAGAAGGCCGGGCCGCGGCGGAGCAGCAGGTCGTAGAGCATCTGCTGGATGGTCTCGCGGACCTGGTCGGTCAGGTTGAAGACCGTCATCGGGTCGTCGGCGTGGTCGGCGGAGTACTCGTCCAGGGTGATCGGCTCGCCGAACTGGATCATCCATTTGGACGGCAGCGGAACCAGGCCCAGCGGGCCGAACAGCGGCCAGGTGGGAGTCACCGGGAAGTACGGCAGGCCCAGCAGCCGGGCCAGCGGCTGAAGGTCGGCGATCTTGGGGTAGATCTCCTCGGCGCCGACGATCGCGCACGGGATGATCGGCACACCCGCCTCCAGGGCGGTGGCGACGAACCCGCCGCGGCCGAACCGCTGGAGCCGGTAGCGCTCGGCGAACGGCTTGCCGACCCCCTTGAAGCCCTCGGGGAAGACGCCGACGAGCTCGCCCTTCTCCAGCAGGCGCTGCGCGTCGGAGTTGCAGGCGAGCGTGTGGCCCGACCGGCGGGACAGCTCGCCCAGGAACGGCACCTGGTAGACCAGATCGGCGCCCAGCAGCCGCAGATCGCGGCCCAGCGCGTCGTGTACGCCGACCTGCAGCATCCCGGCGTCCATCGGGATCGTGCCCGAATGGTTCGCCACGACCAGCGCCCCGCCCCGCTCGGGAAGGTTGTCCAGACCGTGCAGCTCCACCCGGAACCAGTGCTGGTAGAGCAGCCGGGCGACCGGCATGACGACCGACTCGACCAGATCGCGGTCGAAACCGAACTCGTCGATCTCGTACTCGCCCGACAGCCGCCGCCGCAGGAACGCCAGCCCCGACGCGACCACCCGCTCGACGGGGTTGCGCTCCGGCTCCATGACGCGGGGGGCGTTGAGCGGGATGACCTGCGCGAAGCTCTCGTAGTCGTCGCGCCCGGCGTTCATCAACGCAGACCTCCGGTCAACCGGTCGAAGACGGCCAGCGGAAGGCTGTTGCCGAGGCCGTGGGCGTGGAGGAACTCGGTGTAGGCGGCCTCGGTGGAGTACTTGGGCCGCCACGACAGCTCGTCGACGAGCCGTGCGGTGTCCAGGGCGCGGCCGTAGGTCAGCCAGCGCTGGAGTTCGCTGGAGAAGCCGGGCAGGCCGCCGAACCGTTTGCCGGTGTCACCGAGCGTCGAGAACGCCGGTGCGGGCAGCCGCAGCGCCGGACGGCCCGCACGGCGGACGCACTGGCTGAGCAGGAGCACGCCGTCACCGGCCACGTTGAAGACGCCCGGATGATCCTCGACGGTCATCCGGCGCAGCACCTCGACCCCGTCGTCACTGTGGACGAACTGGAGCCGCGGATCGAACCCGAGGACGGTCGGCACCACCGGCATCCGCAGATACCGGGTGACCGGCGAGTCGACGTCGGGCCCGAGGAAGTTCGCGAAGCGCAGCACCGACACCGTCAGATCGGAGCGGCGGCGCTTCAGCCCCCGCACGTACCCCTCGACCTCGACGGCGTCCTTGGCGTAGCCGGAGGTCGGGGGTTCGGCGGGCTCGTCGTCCTCCGCGAAGACGGCGGGATCCATCGCTGAAGAGCCGTAGACGGCGGCGGAGGACCGCACCACCAGCTTCCGCATGTGCGGCGAGCGCTGGCAGGCGCCGAGCAACTGCATCGTCCCGATGACGTTGATCTCCTTCATCGGGACCCGGCCACCGCTCGAGGCGGTCACCAGGTTGAGATGCACGACGGTGTCGACCTCGGCAGAGGCGATCACCTTCGCGATGCTCGGGGTGCGGATGTCCACCCGCACGAACTCCGTGCGTCCGAGGGGAACGGTCGGCGGGACGGTGTCCACGCCGATGACCCGTTCGATTCCCGGATCCGCCTGAAGGGTGTTCGCGACCCGTGCGCCGAGAAACCGGGACACCCCGGTGACCAGCACGACACGGGCCGCGCTTGCGGAGGCGCGCATAGAAGACACTGTGCGGCCCACCCCTTACGGCTACTAGAGCAACGTGTTTACTTCTTGTTACGCCGCTGAACGCGCGTCTTCTTGAGCAGCTTGCGGTGCTTCTTCTTGGCCATACGCTTACGGCGCTTCTTGATGACGGAGCCCACGAAACCTCACTATTACGATCCCCGGCCACCACGGGGATGACCGTCAAAGGGCGTGCACGAAAACGGGCTCATAACGCAGCCCAGCGGCTAAGACTACCGCCGCCCGCCCCATGACGAGTACCGGCGGCCTTCCGGCCGCCGGTGTGGATCTCGTTCACCTTCGGGAGGCAGACCCCGATGCCGGGCTACCCGGCCTCGATGTAGGCCTCTCGGAGGTAGTCGTGCACGGCCTGCTCGGGAACCCGGAACGAACGGCCGACCCGGATGGCCGGAAGTTCGCCCGAATGCACGAGCCGGTAGACGGTCATCTTGGAGACCCGCATTACCGAAGCCACCTCGGCGACGGTCAGGAACCTCACCTCGCTGAGAGGTCGCTCACCTGAGCCCATGGGACGCCCTCTTCCACACGCGATGCGCCACCTGCCCTTTGGGTGACTTTGATCACCGGCGTGTACTTCATCCAGCGTAAATCGTGTCCCCAGAGTCGCAAGAGGGTTCTTTACGCCAACAGGCCCGCACGACCCAGCAGGTAGCCCGTCAGCGGCGTGTAGTGCCGCGGCAGCACGTTGTCGTCCAGGGGCACGGCGACCTCGATTTTCCCCACGACATGCCCGGCGAACAGGGCGGGGTCGTTGCAGTCGGCGAATCCGACCGTCGGGATTCCGGCCTCTCCGGCGGCTCCGGCCCAGCCGTGGTCGGCGATGACCAGATCCGGCCGATGCCGGGATTCGGCTGCGAGGTTTGCCAGCATCGCCTCCATCGGCGCGCTGTCGTGGGTGTGGTGGAGCGACCCACCACCGGACAGGACGGCGACGTCCTCGAAGTACCGGACGCTGCGTTTCTTCGGCCCGTCGTAGGTGTCGACCTCGTAGGACCAGCCCTCGGCCGGGGTGAGGACGGTGCAGCCGGCGGCCTTCAGGGCGGCCGCCAGGGCGACGTGGACGGGCAGCAGGCCCGTCGGGTGGCCCGTCGCCAGCAGGACGCTGCCCTTCGCCTCCGCGGTGCGGGCGACGCGGTCGGCCATGGCGTCGAGGCCGTCGAGGGTGAGGTCGACGTCGATGGTGTCGTCGCCGTAGAAGTGGTTCGGGTCGGGGTTGACGCCGACGAGGCGGTGCATCATGGCCAGGCCGCGGTCGAACGTCCACTCGCCCAGGTCCAGGCCGAACTGGTAGTACGGGTCGCCCGAGACCATCTTGCGGAGATTGCGGAGGTTCGACTGGCGGGGCGTCGCGACCTCGCCGGCGATCGCCGTCGCCAGCAGGTGGTCGCGGAGCGCTAGTCGAGCAGCGGGTCCAGGCCGTGCTCCGGGAAGACCGCCCGGCGGGTCGCCAGGATCGCCTGATCGATCGGATTGGCCGGGTCGAATCCCTTGTCCCATGTCCGCACCTCCGCGCTCGAACCGTCCGTCATGACTTTGGGGGCGATCTCGCCGGTCCGGTTCCTGGCGAAGTCGCGCCATTTCTCGGGGCAGGGGGTCGGGGGGTCGATCGGACGGTGCGCGGCGATCGCCAGCAGATGCGTCCAGGCCCTGGGAACCACCTGGACGAGCTCGTAGCCGCCACCCCCGGTCAGCACCCACTTGCCGTCGCAGAGCTCGTGGGCGAGGTCGTGGAGGGCCGCGTAGGCGGCGCGCTGGCCGTCGATCGTCAGGGAGAGGTGGGCGAGCGGGTCGTCGCGGTGGCCGTCACAGCCCTGCTGGGTGACCAGGATCTGCGGGCGGAACGCGCGCAGCAGCGGCGGGACCACGCCGTTGAAGGCGCGCAGCCAGGCGTCGTCGGTGGTGCCGGGGGGCAGGGCGACGTTCACGGCGGTGCCCTCGGCGCCCGTCTCGTGCGGGTAGCCGGTGCCGGGGAACAGGGTGCGCGGCGACTCGTGGAGGCTGATCGTCAGGACGCGCGGGTCGTCGTAGAACGCCTCCTGGACTCCGTCGCCGTGGTGGACGTCCACATCGACGTAGGCGACGCGCTGGGCGCCGTGGTCGAGCAGCCAGGCGATCGCCACGGCCGGATCGTTGTAGATGCAGAAACCGGCGGCCGAAGCCGGCATGGCGTGGTGGAGGCCGCCCGCGATGTTGGCGGCGTGCTCGGTCTCGCCCGCCCAGACGGCCTTCGCGGCGGCGACGCTCGCGCCGACCACGAGGGCGGCGGCGTCGTGCATCCCGGTGAACAGCGGGTCGTCGGCGGTGCCGAGGCCGTGGCCGTGATCGGGGCGCAGGGACTCCCCCGCCCGTTTGACGGCCTCGAGGTAGGAGCGGTCGTGGACCAGCTCCAGCAGCCCGTCGCCGGCGGCTTCGAACGAGCTGAGCTCGACCTCGTCCAGGACGCCCAGTTCGCGCGCCAGCTCCATGGTCAGCTCGACCCGCACCGGATTGAGGGGGTGCGAGGGCCCGAAGTCGTAGGACAGGAGCTTGTCATCCCAGTAGACCCGCATAGATCAACCGTAGCGCGTCACTCAGAGTCACATGGAACGTACTAGATTGACCCCTTTTGTGATGTGAACCACTAGGGCAATCTGGGCATCTAGTTAACAGAGCAGAAACACACGGGGTATCCCCCGGAGCTCAGTGACCCCGAGGGGTGGCCATGATCGAGGACAGTGCGGCGGCTTCACTGGCGACGGCGCTCCTGCCGTCGGCGCCCAGCCCCTGGGAGCGGAACCCCTCCTGGCAGAGCCTTGTCGTGGGCCTGGCCCTGCGGCACACCGTCCGGCCGATCCTGCACCGGGTGCCGGGGCGTCCGCTGCCGATCCGCGCGGCCCGCACCGCGATCGACCGGGCGGCGTCGCTGCTGCCGTCGGACAAGCGGGTCCGGATCGAACGGGTCCGCGACCCGCATCTCGCGACGGGCAAGGTGCTGAAGGGCGAGTGGATCCTGCCCGAGGCGCCCGCGGACGGCGCGATCCTCTACCTGCACGGCGGCGGCTACGTGGTCTGCTCCCCCGCCACCCACCGCCCCATCACCACCCGGCTGGCCCTGGACACCAGCCTCCCCGTCCTTGCGCCGAAGTACCGGCTGGCGCCCGAGCACCCCTTCCCGGCGGCTCTGGAAGATGCCCTGGACGCCTACCGCTGGCTCCTCGCCAAGGGCATCACCCGGATCATCGTCGCCGGCGACTCGGCGGGCGGCCATCTCGCCGCCTCACTGGCCGGCGAGATCTCCCGCACGGGCCTGCCCGCGCCCCTGGGCATCGTCCTGTACTCCCCTTGGGCGGACCTGACCTGCGAACTGTCCACCCAGATCGACCGCGTCACCCGCGACCCCTACATCTCCCCGTACACGGCGCGCCGGGTCGGCCGTCTCGTCGCCGGCAAGGACATCGACCCCCGCCTGGCCCTCCTGTCCTGCGACTGGGGCGCTCTCCCCCCGGTCCTCATCCAGGTCGGCGGCGCGGAGGTCCTCCGCCCCGACTCCGAAGCCCTCGCCTCCATCCTCGCCGACGCGGGCGCCGACGTCCGCCTCCAAGTCTGGCCAGGCCAAATGCACGTCTTCCAAATCCTCAACCGCCTCCTCCCCGACGCCAACGAAGCCATGCACGAAACCACCGCCTTCATCACCGAAGCCCTCTCCCCCACCCACCCCACCCTCACCGTCGTCGCCTAACCGGCTCCGAACCAGGCGATCGCGGCGAGCGCGGCCTCGGCGGCGGCGCGGTGGGCCGTGCCGTGGCCCGCGCCGCCGAACAGCAGCAGCTCGGCGGCCGGCCACCCTTGGGCCAGCCGGTAGGCGGTCTCGGCCGGGGAACTGACGTCCAGCGCGCCATGGATCAGCACGGCCGGGACATGCGCGATCCGGTGGACGCCGTCCAGCAGCGGCCTGCCCTCCCCGAGGAACCCGGCGTTCGCCCAGTAGTGCGTGACGAGCCGGGCGAAGACCAGCCGGAATGCCGGATCGTCGAACGCGGGATCGGGCTCATGGCCCGGCACGGTCGCGACATGCGTGTCCTCCCACCGGCACCACTCCCGTGCGGCGGCCGCGACCACGGCGGGGTCGGGATCGTGGAGGAGCCGCGCGTACCCGGCCGCCAGATCGCCGTCGCGGTCCGCGGCCGGAAGATGGTTCCGGAACCGGTCCCAAGCCTCGGGGAAGACCCGCCCCATCGCGCGGGTGACCCAGGCGACCTCCTCCCGCGAGGTCGTCACGATGCTGTGCAGCACCAGCTCGGTGACGCGCTCCGGGTGCGCCTGCGCGTAGGCCAGGGCGAGGGTCGCGCCCCAGGAGCCGCCGAACAGCAACCACGCGTCGACGCCCAGTAGCTCACGGAGCCGCTCCAGGTCGCCGATCAGATGCGGTGTCGTGTTCGCCGACAGGTCGACGGCCGGTTCCGCGGCGCTCGGCAGGCTCCGCCCGCAGTTCCGCTGATCGAACAGCACGACCCGGTACACCTCCGGATCGAAGAACCGCCGCCACCCCTCGTCACAGCCCGAACCAGGCCCGCCGTGCACGCAGACCGCGGGCTTCCCGTCCGGGTTCCCGCAGACCTCCCAGTACACGCGGTGCCCGTCTCCCACGTCGAGGAAGCCCTGATCGTCAGGCTCTGCCGGGGGGAACATCAGGCGCCGGTGGTGCCGTCTAGGGATTCGCGGAGGAGGTCGGCGTGGCCGTTGTGGCGGGCGTATTCGTGGATGAGGTGGAGCATGATCATGCGGAGGTTGACGTCGGAGTGGGTGCGGGGGTTGTGGAAGATGGCGTCTAGGGAGGGGGTGGCGGCTTCGATGCGGCGGGAGTGCTCGATCTCTGCTTGCCAGGCGGTGAAGGCTTCGGCGCGGGTGGAGGCGGAGGCGTCGTAGGCGGTCTGGTAGTCGTCGGCGTGGGACCAGACGTTGGGGAGGTCGCGTTCGGCGGCGGCCGTCTTACGGAACCAGGTGCGCTCCACCTCCGCCATATGGCGGACCAGGGCCAGCAGCGACAGCGTCGACGGGGGTGAAGCCTGGCGGCGGAGCTGCTCGTCGTCCAGGCCGTCGCACTTCCACGCGAGGGTCGCCCGATGGTGGTCGAGGTGGGCGCGGAGCGAAGTCCGCTCGTCGGCGATCAGCGGCACCCCAGGCCGTTCAGTAGACATCACAAAACCCTAGCCGTCGCCACACCGTCCGCACGCTGGGACCGATCGGCACCCGCCTGACCGCAGGCCCCGACCACATCGAGCTGGACACTTCCCTCGGCGAGTGGCCGATGCCGACGACACCATCTCGCCGCACCTGCTGACCTCACCCAGGCCGCGTGATCATGGTCCGATCCCCGGGATAGATCTCCCGGTCCCCACCCGCCCGCTCCACGACGGGCACCCCAGGCGGAACGTCCAAGCGCCGCTGCTCTTCCTGAGTGGCGGCGCGCGCCCGCACACTGTCCCCCGGATACAGCGCGATGACCGTCACGGGCATCTGCGACCGCTTGAACGTCCCCAGCCCATGCTCGGTGAGGATCAACCCCTCCCCCCGCAGCACCCCGGTGCCTGTCGCACCAAACTCACGTCCACCCCGTACTCGTCAGCGAGCCGTCGCGACGGCGGCAACAACTCCCCGTAAATCAACATCACAAGCCGCTCCCGCAACTCATCCGCGATCCAGAGGTACTTAAGCCCTCGGGCCCTCTCCGGACCCCCGCACCGTCGCACACCCACCACCAACTGTTCCCCACAAGCGTTCGACCCAGTTCGGGTCCCTCCTAAGCGTCGGCACACCACGCGCCTATACCGCTACCGAAGTAGTGCTTTCTGAAGATCCGGGCGGCGGAGGATGTTCACGATGTCGGGCTCGAAGATCAGATCGGCGTTGACGTTGTGCGCCTGTCGGAGCATGGACTGACACACATCAGCGAGCGGCTGGTCCTGGACTCGTCTAACCAGAGTGTTCTTGGCAGCGTGGTCGGCCCGCAGATCGGCTCTTGCCCAGTCCCGGAGCATTGTTTGCAGGTGGTAGACGGCGTCTGCCCTGCCGCGCGCGAGCAGTTCATTGTTGAGATCACAGATCTCGATCGTGGCCTGACCCTTATCGGTAAGCGCGTCGTACTCACCAAGGGTGAAAGTCAGCATCAGGTGCTCGAAAGGATCTTCAGCGGTCGGGTCGATCAGCAGTGGTCTGCCAGCGGCGTCGAGTGGGAACCTGCCCCGCTTCTGATGGCTGTTGCAGCCCGAACAGGCGAGAAGGTGGTTAAGCCAGTCGAAGGTCCGCAGCGGGTTCCGGGCGACAGGTTCGAAATGATCGATATCGGTGCCACGATTGTCCCCGCAGTACATGCAGTACTCGCGGCCGGGCGCCATCCTACGAAGCGCCTCGTCGAGCTGCGAGCGCACTCGCCTGCGGACCGTGCTGTGCTTCCAGAGCCCTTGAGCGTGCTTCTGCCGCTCAGCGGACGCGCTGATCTCCGCGGTGTACTTGACCATCTCGGCCGTGACCGCTTCGGGCAAGGGCTCCCGAACGATCCGGATCATTCCTCGCGCGCCCCCCGGTCCAACAGACCAGCACCGATCTCCCGGCTCCGTGTGATCGCGGAGCTGGTCAGTTTGTCCTTGAGCTCCCGATAACGCGCGATCTCCGCCGCGTCGGCGGTCCCCTTCATGACCTTCACCTCGAGCGCCACCAGCTCCCCACGCAGCCGTCGCGCGGCGTCTGAAAACGTGGTCTCGATCCCGAACAGCTCCGACACGACCGCGTCATCACCACTCCCGTAGACCACACGCTCCCACAAGTCCTCGGCAACAACATGGGGTTTCATTTGCTCTGCGGGGCCAGGCAGCCGGACTAGCCCACCAGGGTCAGCATCCTGACAGATGTACGGGCTGTGCGTGGTGACGATGAACTGGACACGAGGGAAACGAGCCTTGAGCCAGGAACCGATCCGCTTCTGCCACGCGATGTGCAGGTGCGCCTCAACCTCGTCGATCATGACGACGCCCGGTGCGGTGACGACGGTCCGGCCTTCAGCGTCCTCGGCACAGGGAAGGCTCCCGTAGGCGGCGACCATCTGGCGCAGAATGTCAACGACGAGCGCGGAGACCGTCCGATATCCGTCGCTCATCTCGCGCAGCGGGAACTCCCTGCCCTGGCTGACGACCCAGAGACCGTCGGAATCCACTCTGCTGAGCACGTGGTCGTCGGGGAGCAGGCCGTCCGAGAGGACTTGCAGCACGGTCTGCTTCAACTCGGCGGCCCCGGGCTCCCCTTCCAGCTCGCGCAGATGCTGTTCGATCAACCAGCCGACACCCTCGGTGAGCGGGACGTCCTCATGGAAGAGGCTCGCCATCCGGTCCTCGAGACGCGGATTACGCGCCGGACCCAACCTCCCGGCAGCGGCGCCGGGGAGCCTGCGGAAAGCCCCATACGCCGCACAGAACCAACCTCGTCGATTCAGATACCAGGGCCCGCTCGCGGCTCCGACGCGGATGGACATCCTCGCCTCCTCGTCATCAAGGTGAAGATTCGATTGAAACCGATCTCCCGTCATGCGAGGTTGGACCTCCCGAGGCCACTGCGAGGAAGTCGCCAAGTGCGGCGGGATCGACCAAGACAGACCTAGGTCGATCTCCACCAGGCCCCGTGCCGCCAGACGTGAGGCATATCTGTCCGGGAGGTGCCAAATGTCCTCGGGCTCCGTCCCGATACTGACCATGGCACGGGCCGAGCCGCTGTCCGAACTCACCCAGTTACCGAAGTCGAGCATGAGATTGCGTGCCACCTCAGGCCCCGCGACCGCGAGAGCGATGGCGCGGAGCATGGTCGTCTTACCCGAACCATTACGACCCGCCAGAACCGTCCAACCAGCGTGAGAGCCGTCGGGACGGGTGAGACTCAGCTCGACGGTGCGCTCCCCGGAGAACCCCTTGATGTTGCTCAACCGCACCCGGGTGATGTACATGAGGCGACTCTACGAGACGTCTCGATAGGCTGACGGTATGGACGGGCAGGATGGTGTGACCCTCGGAGAGTTCGACAACGGGATCCTCGTCGAGGTGGAGGACGACGTCCTCACCTACGGCGTCGAACTCGAACCGCTTCCTCCCGTCACGACCGTGCCGTTCAACCCGGCGGACGTGCGGATCCACACCGAGCCGCGAAGCGTGGGCCCGCTTCTCCGCAAGCTCAAGCGAGATGAACTCGATCTCCAGCCCGACTTCCAACGGGCGGCGGGCATCTGGGACGTCCCCCGGCAGAGCCGCCTTATCGAGTCCCTGCTGCTGAAGATCCCGATTCCGACCTTCTACATGGCGGAGATGCCCGGAGGCCGTCTCGCGGTCGTGGACGGCGTCCAGCGGCTCACCACTATCGCGCGCTTCGTCTACCCGGAGTACATCGGCGCCGACCCCCTCAAGCTGAACGGCCTCCAGTATCTCCACCATCTGAACGGCAGAACCTTCCCCGAGCTGCCCGAGGACGATCAAGATCAGATCCTTGACTCGCCTCTCACGGTGAACTTCATTCTCGACGGCACGCCCGAAGCGGTGATGTTCGAGATCTTCACGAGGATCAACACCGGTGGCCAACCCCTCAGCCCACAGGAGTTGCGGCACGCACTCATCCCCGGGCAGTCACGCGAGCTACTGAAGAAGCTGGCGTCTAGCAAGCCCTTTCTGGACGCCACCCTCCGCACGGTTAACCCGCTCCGCATGGCTGACCGGGAGATGGTCCTGCGGTTCCTCGCCTTCCGCATCACCGATCCGAACGACTACAAGAGCGATGATCTCGACGCGTTCCTACGGCTCTCCACGCGTAAGGTCAATGACCTTGACCCCGCTGAGATCGAGCGGCTCACGGTGGAGTTCACCCGTGCGATGAACGCGGCGAGCGCGATCTTCGGTGAGCACGCCTTCCGGAAGGTCGTCCGTGATCAAACCCGGCGGCTGCCCATCAACAAGGCGATCTTCGAGGCCACTGCCGTGAGCCTGGCGAAGCTCGACGACGACGATCTGTACGACCTCATCGACCTGCGCTTCGAGGTCCAAGAGCGCTACCTGGACCTGCTGGGAGACATCGAGTTCTTCCAGTCTGTATCCGTGGGCATCGGCGACGTGGCCCGCGTCCACCGCCGCTTCAACGCCATGTACGCCATGCTACGGAATGTAGCGGACGACGCCGGAGCGACGATCGACTGAGGGACGTGGTCGAACCTCGCCCGCTGGAAGCAGCGGTCGGGACAGCGGAGAGGCTGACGTTGTCGGAGCCCGGGAACGGGTGGGGCTAGTCGGTGCGCAGGGCCGTGACGGGGTCGAGCCGGCCGGCGCGGCGGGCCGGGACGACGCCGAAGAAGACGCCGACGCCCGCCGAGACGAAGAACGCCAGGAGCGGCGACCACCAGGAGACGACGGCGGGGACCGGGGTGATCTGGGCGATGGCGACGGCCGTCCCGACGCCCAGGGCGATGCCGATGACACCGCCGATCGTCGTCAGCAGGATCGCCTCGACCAGGAACTGGACGAGGATGTCGCGCTGCCGCGCCCCCATCGCCTTGCGGAGCCCGATCTCCTTGGTCCGCTCCCGGACGCTGACCAGCATGATGTTCGAGACCCCCACCCCGCCCACCAGCAGCGAGATCGCCGCGATCGCCGCCAGCACCCCGGTGAGCGCGCCGAGCACCTTGCCGATGGTGCCGAGGAGCTGGGTCTGGGTGACGGCCGAGAACTTGTCCTCGGGATGCCGGGCCGACAGGGTGTCGACGAGGGAGGTCTGCAGCCCGTCCACGGCGGCGGCGGTCGGCGCCCGGACGGCCATGAAGTCGACCCGTCCGGTGTTGAGGAGCCGCTGCGCGGTCGTCAACGGGATCTGCACCTCGGTGTCGCGCGACTGCCCGAACGTCTGCCCGACCTGCGCGTACACGCCGACGACCCGGAACCGGCCGCCGGAGATCGCGACCTGCCGGCCGAGCGGGTCGACGTCGCCGAACAGGTTCTCGGCGGTCTGCGAGCCGAGCACCACGACCCGCCGCCGCGTCTCCACGTCGATCTTCGACAGGTAGCGGCCTCGGGCGAGGGGCCGCGCGAACACCTTCGCGACGTTCTCGTCGGTTCCGGCGAGGGTCGCGTACACCTCTTCGCGGCCGGCCCGGACGGTGGCGCTGGACGTCAGGGTCGAGGTGACCCGAGTGTCGCCGACGAGCCGCCGGAGCGCGGCGGCGTCGTCGAGGTCCATCGTGCTGACGGCCGGAGCCGAGCCGAATCCGATCTCGCCCGGCACCACGAAGATGATGTTGGAGCCGAGCCCTTCGATCTCGTCCTGCACCATCTGCTTGGCGCCGCCGCCGATGGAGACCAGCGCGACCACCGCCCAGACCCCGATGATCACGCCGAGCATGGTGAGCAGGGACCGCATCCGGTTGACGCGGAGCGCTTCGGCGGCGATCCGGAAGAGTTCGGCGGGTTTCACCCGGTCACGTCCCGTTCGATCAGTCCGTCGCGGATGTGGATCTGGCGCCGGGCCCGTTCGGCGACGTCCGGTTCGTGGGTCACCAGGATGATCGCCACGCCTTCTTCGCCGTTGAGCCGTTCGAGGAGGTCCATCACCTCGTGTCCGGTCTTGGTGTCGAGGTTGCCGGTCGGTTCGTCGGCGAGCACCACTTTCGGTTCGCCGACGAGCGCCCGCGCGATGGCGACGCGCTGCTGCTCGCCGCCGGACATCTGGTTGGGCCGGTGGTCGAGCCGGTGCCCGAGCCCGACGGTCTCCAGCGCCGCGACGGCGCGTTCGCGGCATTCGGCGCGGCCGAGCCCCCGGTACTGCAGCGGCATCGCGACGTTCCCGACCGCCGAGGTGCGCGCCAGCAGGTGGAACGACTGGAACACGAACCCGATGTGGGCGTTGCGGAGTTCGGCGAGCTCGGCGTCGTTGAGCTCGGCGACGTCGCGGCCGCCGACGAGCAGGGTGCCGGTGCTGGGCCGGTCGAGCGCCCCCAGCAGATGCATCAGGGTGGATTTGCCGGAGCCGGACGGCCCGAGGATCGCCGCGTACTCGCCGTCGCCGATGATCAGGCTGACGCCTTTCAACGCCGTGACCTCGACCCCTTCCATCCGGTAGGTCCTGGTGACGTCGACGGCCTGGAGCGCCGTCATTTCAGTTCCTGGCCCGTCTCGACGGAGTCGGCGTTGGCGATGACGATCCGGTCGCCGTCCTTGAGCCCCGACTTGATCTCGACGGTGCTGTCGCCTTCGGCGCCGGTCTGCACGGTGCGCCGTTCGGCTCTGCCGCCGACGAGCACCCAGACGGTGCTGTCCTGCCCGCTGGTGACGATCGCGGCGACGGGCACGGTCAGTACGCCCGTCACCTCCCTGACCTTGATCCGTACGACGGCGCTCATCCCGGGCTTGGGGGTGGGCGCGGCCGAACCGTCGCCGAATTCGCCCTGCTTGAGGGTGAGTTGCACCCGGTAGGTGACGCCGCCGCCGGTCGCCTGCCCGGGGGTCACCCCGACGCTGTAGACGACGGCGTCGTAGCGGGCTTCGGGCAGCGCGTCGAAGTCGGCTTCGGCGGAGGCGCCCCGCCGGATCTGGAGGATGTCCGATTCGTCGATGTCGGCGGAGAGCCGGAGCTGCGACACGTCGGTGACGGTCACGATCGCGGTGCCCGCGCTGACGGGCGCGCCGACGGCGATCTGCGCGGCTTCGCTGGCGGCGCCCGGCAGGCTCGCGCCGCTGCCGACCAGATTCTGGAGCTGGGCGGGGAGCGCGCCGGTGGCGCTGCCGCCGGCCGGTCCGCCGAGCGAGACCACCCCGTCGAACGGGGCTTTGATCACCAGGGCGTCGACGGTCCGCTGGGCGGTCTTCACCGCGGCCCTGGTCTGGACGCGGCTGGCCGCGCCGATCGACGCCATCGCGCTGGAGATGCTGCCGATCCCGGCGTTGAGCCTGCTCACGGCGGCGACGGCGGCGTTGGCCGCGCTGTTGTACTGGCCTTCGGCCTTCGTGATCTCGGCGAGGACCCGGGCGCGGTCCTTCTTGTCGGGGATCTTCTTGGCGATCTCCCGCGCCTTCTTGAACCCCGACTTGGCGATCTTGTCGGACTGGGAGCGGAACGAGCCCAGCGAGATCCCCGACGGGACCGCGCCGCCGCCCGCGGCGGCCTGCCGGTCGGCGTCCTTGGCCTGGGCGAGCTGCTCTCTGGCCACGGGAGCGGAGATCGTCGCCAGGACGTCGCCCTGCTCGACCTCGTCGCCGTCGCGCACCTTGAGCTGCTTGATCACGCCTTCGGCGGGGCTGCGGAGGGTGGCGTCGGCGCGGGCGGCGAGGGTCGCGGGGGCCTCCACCACCTCCGCGACGCTCCCGATCGAGACCGTGCCGAGCCTGGCCTTGTCCTTGCCGTCGCCGCCTGAGCAGGCGCTCAGCAGGACCGAGACCAGGATGAGGGCGAGCGCTGGGGGGGTATAACGCCTTATAGCCACCTGGGCATAGTAGGAGCCGACCTAGCCGCCCGACAGTGACACCTGTCACCTCCTGTGACATTTCAGCCAAAGGTCGGACGGGCCTCTCCCCCGCGGGTATGACTCAGCCGCCGGCCAGTTCCCTGCCCCGGTTGCGGGCCGCTTCGATCGCCTCCAGGACGGCCGCCCGCACCCCGTGCCGCTCCAGTTCACGGATCGCGGCGATGGTCGTCCCGGCCGGTGAGGTGACGGCCTCGCGCAGCAGCACCGGGTGCTCGCCGGAGTCGCGCAGCATGACGGCCGCGCCGACCGCCGACTGGATGACCATGTCGAGGGCGGCGGCGCGCGGCATCCCGAGCAGGATCCCGGCGTCGACCATGGCCTCGACCAGGTAGTAGAAGTAGGCGGGGCCCGAGCCGGACAGCGCGGTGGCGGCGTCCTGGAGCGATTCGGGGATCCGCGACACCTTCCCGACGGGCGTCAGCAGCTCCTCGGTGAGCTTCAGATGCGCTTCGGCGGCGTGCGACCCCGCCGAGATCACGCTCATCGCCTCGTCGACGAGGACGGGCGTGTTCGACATGACCCGGACGACCGGAACGTCCGCGTTCAGGCGTTCCTCGATGAACCCGGTGGTGATGCCCGCCGCCATCGAGATGACCAGGGTGTCGGCCTTGATGTGCGGCCCGACCTCGGCGAGCAGCTTCGCCATGTCCTGCGGCTTCACCGCGAGCACCAGCACCGACGCCCGCTCGGCCGCCTCGACGTTCCCGGCGACCTCGACGCCGTACCGGTCGCGCAGCAGCGCCGCCCGGTCCTCGCGCCGCGCCGTCACCAGCAGCTCGCCGGGACGCCGCCCGGCCCGCAGCACGCCCGACAGCAGCGCCTCGCCCATCTTCCCGGCACCGAGAATCGCGATCATCACACACACCTTGACCTGGTAGGAGGGTGCTCAGCCTACGACGCGAGCGCGCGGAGGAAGAACAGCAGGTTGGCGGGGCGCTCGGCCAGCCGCCGCACCAGATAGCCGTACCATTCGCCCCCGTACGGGACATAGATCCGGACCTGGGCGCCGGTCGCGGCCAGCCGGTGCTGCTCGTCCACGCGGACCCCGAACAGCATCTGGTACTCGAACGAGCCGAGCTCGCGTCCGTGGATCAGCCGCAGCGCCTCGGCGATCTCGATCAGCCGCGGGTCGTGGGTGGCGAACATCGGGTAGCCGGCGCCCGCCATCAGCACCTTCATACAGCGGACGTACGCCTTGTCGACCTCGGCCGGGGCCGGGAACGCGACGTCCGGCGGCGCCGCGTACGCCCCCTTGCAGAGCCGGACCCGCGATCCCGCGTACGCCAGCTCCGCGCAGTACTCCTCGGACCGCCGCAGCGACGCCTGGATCACCGCGCCCGTCTCGGGGTACTCGGCGCGCAGCTCGGCGAGGATCCGCAGCGTCGAGGCGACGGTCGTGTGGTCCTCCATATCGAGGGTAACCGTGGTCCCGGCCAGCAGCGCCGCCGCGCAGATCCGGCGGGCGCAGGCCAGGGCCAGCGCCTCGTCGAAGGACTGGCCGAGCGCCGTCAGCTTGACGCTCACCTCGGCGCCCGGTTCGAGCCGGGCGATCAGCTCCTCGTACGCCTGGACGGTCCGTTCGGCCTGGCGGACGTCCAGGGTGTCCTCGCCGAGATGGTCTAGCGTGACGAGCAGCCCGTCGGCCAGCAGGTTCCGGGCGACGGCCAGGGCGTCGTCGGTGGTCTCCCCGGCGACGAAGCGCCGGACCACCCCGCGGGTGACCGGCGCCGACTCGATGAGCCCGCGCAGCCCCGCGCTGCGCGAGGCGGCCAGAAGTGTTCGGCGAAGCATCGTTGATCCCCTCCCACCTCCAGAGTAGAACTCAGGGGGTTCGCCTTGGGAGGGTGGCCGCCCCGAGGACCAGCGCGGCGACCGTGCAGCCTACGATGATCAGCATGTCGGCGGCCAGCGCGCCGCCTGCTCCGGCGGTCGTGGTGAGGCGCTGCATGGCGTCGACGGCGTAGGAGAGCGGCAGGACGTCGGAGATCCACGACAGCACCCCGGCCATGCTGTCGCGGGGCGTGAACAGCCCGCAGAGCAGGAGCTGCGGCAGCACGACCAGCGGCAGGAGCTGGACGGCCTGGAACTCGGTCTTGGCGAACGCGCTGCCCAGCAGGCCGAGCGCCACCCCGAGCAGGGCGTCCAGCAGCGCGACCAGGACCAGCCCCCAGACCGGTCCCTGGACGTCCAGCCCCAGCCAGGTCAGGGAGATCGCCAGGATCAGCGCGACCTGCGCGAGGGCGGTCAGCCCGAAGGCCAGGGCGTAGCCGAGCAGCAGGTCGAGCTTGCCGAGCGGGGTGGTCATCAGCCGTTCCAGGGTGCCGCCGGTCCGTTCTCTGAGCGTCCCGATGCTGGTCACCAGGAACATGATCACGAAGGGGAAGATCCCGAGGAGCATCGGGCCGATCCGGTCGAACATCCGCGCGTCGTCGAACACGTAGCGGAGCAGGACCATCAGCACGGTCGGCACGACGACGATCAGCGCGATGGTCCGCTTGTCGTGCCGGAGCTGGTCGAGGATCCGTCGTGCGGTCGCCAGGGTCACCCGGGGGTTCATGCCGCCACCTCCGTGATCAGTCGCAGGAACGCCGTTTCGAGGTCGTCGGTGCCGGTCCGTTCGCGCAGCTCGTCGGGGCTCTGGTCGGCGAGGAGCCGGCCGTCCCGCAGGAGCAGCAGCCGTTCGCACCGGGCCGCCTCGTCCATCACATGACTGGACACGATCATGGTGGTGCCGTCGGCGGCCAGCTCGTGGAAGAGCTTCCACAGCTCCTGCCGCAGCACCGGGTCGAGCCCCACGGTCGGCTCGTCCAGGACCACCAGCTCCGGCTTCCCGAGCAGCGCCACAGCCAGGTTCAGCCGGTTCTTCTGCCCGCCGGACAGCGATCCGGCCACCTGCCCCGCCTGCCCGCCGAGGTCCACCCGCTCGATCACCCGTGCGACGTCGTCCTCCGACGCCCCGATGACCGCCGCGAAGTACCGCAGGTTCTCCCGGACGGTCAGATCCAGGTACACGGCCGGGTTCTGGGTGGCGTACCCGACCTTCCGGCGCAGCCCCTTGCTCCCGGCGGGCTCGCCGAGCACGGTCACCTCGCCGCTCGCGACGGTCTGCACCCCGACCAGCGCCCGCATCAGGGTCGTCTTCCCGCATCCGCTGGGCCCGAGGAGGCCCACCACCCGTCCGGGCGGCAGGTCGAACGACAGGCCGTGCAGCACCTCCCGCCGTCCCCGCACCACCCTCAGCTCCCGTACGCTCACCGCAAAATTCATCATGTGATGAATTTATGTCGGCGCGCGAGCACGGTCAAGGAGGCCGCGAGACCGGAGGGGATAAGGGACCGCCGAAAACCGTCAGCCGAGGTACTGCTGGAGCGTGGGGGCCAGCAGGGCGATCAGCTCCTCGTCCGAGGCGGCCACGAGATCGTCGACCTCGATGACGTAGCGCAGCAGGACCAGCCCGACCATCTGGGCGGCGGCGGCGACCATGTTGAGGCGGGGGACGTCCAGGGCGTCCGCGATCCTGGTCAGCAGGGCCGCGGTGACGAACTCGCGGAGCATCGCGGCGCCCTGGTCCGTGGTGACGGCCGAACGGACGATCGCCAGCAGGCGCGGCCGCATCTCCGGATGCGACCAGACCCCCAGAAAAGTGCGGGCCAGGCGCTCGCCGAGCTCGTCACGGGGGCCGTCGAGGATCGCGGCGACCAGCAGCGACGGATCGACGGGAAACTCCATCGCCTCGACGAACAGGGCTTCCTTGCCGTCGAAGAAATGGTGGACGAGGGCCGGATCGACCCCGGCGGAGCGGGCGATCGCCCGCAGCGAAGTCCCGGCGAAGCCCTTCTCGGCGAACAGCTCACGCGCCGCCTTCAAGATCAGCGGACGGGTCTCCGACGGGCCCCTGCGACGGCCCGGACGTGCGGTCTCGGCCACGGCGTCAGTGGCCGCGCTGCCGGGTGACCTCGCCCGACGTGGTGACCTCCCAGGTGCGGCTGGCCGCCAGATGGAGCCGCGCGAACGCCAGCGCCTCGGCCAGATCCTCGACCCGCTCCGACCGCGAAGTGGCCTTCCGGGTGTTCACCTCCAGCACCACATGGCCGCTGAACCCCTGCGTGGCGAGGCGTTCCAGCATCTCGGCGCACGGCTGGGTGCCCCGGCCCGGCACGAGGTGCTCGTCCTTGTTGGGGATGCCGTTGCCGTCGGCCAGATGGAGGTGGCGAAGGCGTTCGCCCATCCCGTCGGCCATCAGCAGGGCGTCGCTGCCGGAGACGGCCGTGTGCGACAGGTCGAGGGTGAGGTGCGGGAAGTCGTAGCCGGTCGGGTCCCAGTTGGGGGAGTACATCCCCAGTTCGGTGCCGCGGGCCTTGGCAGGGAACATGTTCTCGACCGCGAAGATCACGTCGGTCTCGTCCTGCATCCGGGCGAGGCCGCGCTCGAACTCGCGGGCGTACTCGCGCTGCCAGCGGAACGGCGGGTGCACCACCACGACGTCCGCGCCCAGCTCCTCGGCGACCTCCTTGGAGCGGAGCAGCTTCCCCCACGGGTCACGGCCCCAGACCATCTGGGTGAAGATCAGGCAGGGCGCGTGGATCGACTTGATCGGCATCTGGTGGTAGTCGGAGAGCCGGCGCAGCACATTGAGGTCCTGCGACGCCGCGTCGAGCGCGACCATCACCTCGACGCCGTCGTAACCCAGCCAGGCGGCCATCTCGAACGCGCTCGGCACCTTCTCGGGGTAGACCGACGCGGTCGAGAGGGTGATCGGGGCGTCCGGCACCCTGATCGACCGGGCGACATCGTTGCGGGACAAGGCTCCTCGCTCTCTGGCCGTACTACCCGGAAAGCCTATGCGTTCCGCATCGTGACGCGAGCAGTCGACGGGCAGAAAAGAGCGATTCAGGCACGGGGTTGGTTACCCTTTGTGATGTGGTCGAAGTAGCCCCCGGCGCCATCCCGAGCCCGAACATCTGGCGCACCCCGCAGATCTATGAGCTGGAGAACCGCGCCGTCGACCCCGACGGCCTGATCGCCGAGGCGATGCGGGCGATCCGTCCGTGGGACGGCCAGACCGTCCTGGACGTCGGCTGCGGGACGGGCTTCCACCTCCCGTTCTTCGCCGAGAAGGCCGAACGGGTGATCGGTGCGGAACCCCATGCCGGGCTGGCCGCGACAGCCCGCCGCCGCTGCGCCGGCCTGCCGAACGTGACGGTCCGTACGGCGGCCGCGCAGGCGTTGCCGCTTCCGGACTCCTCGGTGGACTTCGTGCATGCTCGGTGGGCGTATTTCTTCGGTCCTGGCTGCGAACCGGGGCTGCGTGAGATTGGTCGCGTTCTGCGGCGCGGCGGCACGATGGTCGTGATCGACAACGACGCGACCCGTTCGACGTTCGGCCGCTGGTTCCGCGAATGGCTGCCCAAGTACGATCCGCAGTCCGTCGAACGGTTCTGGGCGTCCCAGGGGTTCAGCCGGGAACCGTTGACCATCCGCTGGTCGTTCCCTGACCGGACGGCCCTGGCGAGCGTGTTGAAGATCGAGTTTCCGGCGGCGCTGGCGGAGCGTTTCTTGGCCGAGACGCGCGGAACCGAGGTCGACTATGCCGTCTCGCTCTGGTACAAGACCTTTCGCTAGCTGGACATTTTGTATAACAATGCCGGGAACAGGAGGTTACTCATGAGTCGTCGCAATCTGGTCCTGGCCGCCACCGCACTCGGCCTCAGCGCCGCGGGCGCGGGTGTGGCGGGTGTCGCCGCCCAGCGGCACGCCGTCCGGCGTCTGGACCTGCGCCCCGATCCGCACGCCGGCGAGGCGTTCGGTTCGCTGCGCGGCCGTCCCACCCCGGTCTTCGCCGAAGACGGCACCCGCCTCTACGCCGAGATCGACAACGACGACCGCTCCGACCTGGCCATTGTCTTCTGCCACGGCTGGACCTGCACCCAGGACACCTGGCACTTCCAGCGCAAGGCGCTGCGCGGCCTCGGCCGGCTCGTCTTCTGGGACCAGCGCGGCCACGGCAGGTCCGACTCGGCCAAGCGCCACTCCTACGGGCTGCCGACCCTGTCGCACGACCTCAAGGCCGTCATCGACCAGACCGTCCCCGAGGGCACCCCGGTGATCCTCGTCGGGCACTCCATGGGCGGTATGACGATCATGCGGTTCGCGGACGACTACCCCGAACTGATCGGCACCAAGGTCATCGCCGCGGCCCTGCTCAACACCAGCAGCGGCGCGCTCGACGAGGTCACCCTCGGGCTGCCCGCCGCGATCGCCCGGATCAACAAGAAGGTGCTGCCGCGCGGGATCAAGGCCGCCGGGTTCGGCGCCGGCTACCTGGAGCGGCTCCGCCACCTCAGCAAGGAGACCAGCCTCCTCATCGAGGACCTGATCGCCTTCGGCCCGGACGCCAGCCCCGCCGCCGTCCGGTTCGCCGGGGAGATGCTGGAATCGACCAGGCTGGAAGCGCTCACCGACTTCTTCCTGTCGATGATCACCCACCCGGAGATCGCGACGTGCGCGCCGCTCACCGGGATCGAGACCCTGATCATCGCCGCGGAGAACGACACCCTCACCCCCGTCGACCACAGCCTGACGATCGCGACGCGCTGCCCGCAGGCCAGGCTCGAAGTGATCCCGACCGCCGGGCACATGGCGATGCTGGAACGTCCGTCGCTCGTCTCCGACCACCTCGGCGACCTCATCGAACGCACCCGCAAGAACCTCTGACGCGACCGGGCCGTGATCGCGGGGCGTTAGGCTGCCGCGCGACGCCCCCGGCTTCTCGTGAGGTCCCCCTGTGCGAGTACTGCGTTCGACAGCGGCCGTTCTCGTCGCCGCCGCTGCCCTGGCCGGCTGTTCCGACGGCCCGCCGCCGCCGACGGCCACCCCTTCCGGTCCGTCGGCGGGCCCGGTCGCGACCCCGCAGGAGACTCCGGGCGCGGCCGCCGGCGGCTCGGACGGGTTCTACGTCCGGTCCGATTACCGGCCTGTCCGGATCAGGACCGAGATGGTGCGGGTCGAGCGGTACGCCGACCACGCGGTGCTGCGGATCGGGTTTCTGAGCCTGGAGCCGGAACCCGTCACCACGGTGTTCCTGTTCGGCTCCGGGCTGCTGGACGCCGGGATGGGCGGGTTCCGGCTGGTCGATCCGGTGGGCCGCAAGTACTATCCGCCGCTCCAGGAGCACGGCGACACGTTCGGCAGCAGGCAGAACGGCGAGTTCCGGCCGGGCGTCCGGTATCTGGGGGCCGTCTACTATCCGCCGATCCCGCCGGAGGTGTCGGTGGTGACGGTCGTCAGCTCCGGGAACAGCCCCGGGCTGTACGCGGGCGTCCCCGTCGTGGACGGCACGGAGCCCGCCGCGGCCGTCCCGCGCCCGACCGGCATGCCCGCGCCCGGCGACACCGTCGAACTGGAGGCGGACACCCCGCCGCCCGGTTTCCCGGGGAGCGCCGTCGACCTGTTCGGCATCGCTGAGTCGCCTGAGCGGGAGACGTCGTCGAGCTCGACCGAGGAGCGGATCGGGCTGCGCACCGACGTCCTGTTCGCCTTCGACAAGGCCACCCTGACCGCGAAGGCCGCCGCGATCCTCGACCAGGTCGCGCAGGAGACCCGCGCCAAGGCCGATCCGGCGAAGCCGCCGATCCGGATCGTCGGGCACACCGACTCCCACGGCGCCGACGCCTACAACCTGGCGTTGTCCCGGCGCCGCGCCGCGACCATCCACCGGGAGCTGGCGCGCCGGCTCGGCACCGGCTACCGCTATGCGCCGTCCGGGGTGGGCGAGGCCCACCCGATCGCGAAGGAGGGCGGCGCGGGCGACGCCCAGGCTCGTGCCCGCAACCGTCGCGTCGAGATCTCCTACCGGCTCAAACAGACCACGACCACGACCTCTGCGACGGCCGCGCCCGGCACGGCCCGTCCCGTCGCGGGCCCGGACGGCCCCGCGGCCACCCCGCATCCCGATCCCGAGTTCGTCGCCGAGCGCACCGCGACGGTCGAGGGCGTCGGCTACCGGCTGCGGGTCGCCGCGCCGTTCCGCGACGGCGCGTTCCTGGTCCTGCCGCTGGAGTTCACCCGCGACAAGAAACTGTCCGCTTCGGCCTTGGCCTTCAGCCGTTTCAGCACCACCCGCTGGTCCTGCCTCGGCAACTACAACGACTTCACCCTCCACGACCCGGCGACCGCCACCACCTACCTGACGGCCCGCATCGCCCCCACCTCGCCCGCCACCGGATCCACCCCACGCTGCCTGGACGGCACCACCGGCGGCAGCCAACCGAACCTCCCGGTCCTCACCTACCTCTACCTGACCGCCCCACCCCGCACCACGACGACCGCCACCCTCTCCGCCGGCCCCTTCGGCCCCCTCCCCAACCTCCCCCTGCCCCCCTGACCTTCTCGGGGCTCGGGTGGGGTGGGTTAGACGTAGCGTTCGAGGATGCTGGATTCGGCTAGGCGGGAGAGGCCCTCGCGGACGGAGCGGGCTCGGGATTCGCCGACGCCGCCTACGGCCTGGAGGTCGTCGATGGAGGCGGCGAGGAGTTTCTGCAGGCCGCCGAAGTGGTCGACGAGGCGGTCGACGACCAGGCCCGGCAGGCGCGGGACCTTCGCCAGGAGGCGGTAGCCCTTCGGGCTGACGGGCAGGTCGAGGGAGTCGGCGCCGCTGAAGTCCATGGTGCGGGCGACGGCGCCCAGATCGAGCAGGCCGGTCGCGGTGAGCTCGTCCAGCGCCGCGAGCACCGACTCGGCGGGACGCTCGCCCGCCTGGTAGTCGCGGACGATCAGCTCGCGCTCCTCCTCGACCCCCGACACCAGCTCGTCGAGCTGCAGCGACAGCAGCCGCCCGTCGGTGCCCAGCTCGACCACGTACCCGTCGATCTCGTCGGCGATCCGCCGGACCATCTCGAGCCGCTGGACGACGGCCGTGACATCGCGGACCGTCACCAGATCCTCGATCTCGAGCGCCGAGAGCGTGCCCGACACCTCGTCCAGCCGGAGCTTGTACCGCTCCAGCGTGGCGAGCGCCTGGTTGGCCTTGGACAGTATGGCCGCCGAGTCCTCGAGGACGTACCGGCCGTCCACGTACAGCGCGATGATCCGCATCGACTGGCTGACCGAGATGACCGGGTAGCCCGTCTGCTTGGCGACCCGTTCGGCCGTCCGATGCCGGGTGCCGGACTCCTCGGTGGGGATCCCCGGATCGGGCACGAGGTGCACCGCCGCCCGGAGGATCTTGGTGGCGTTGCCGTCGAGGACGATCGCGCCGTCCATCTTGGCGAGCTCCCGCAGCCGGGTGGCCGAGAACTCGACGTCGAGTTCGAACCCGCCGCTGCAGAGCTCCTCGACGGTCGCGTCATAGCCGAGGACGATCAGCCCGCCGGTGTGGCCTCGCAGAATGCGTTCCAGACCGTCGCGCAGATGGGTGCCCGGCGCCACCGCTGCCAGGGTGGCGCGGCGTCGCTCATCGACGGTTTTCTCCTGTGCTGGCACATGACCCCCGCAGGTCGCCGGTGTTGACTACAAGCACTCCCCGAACAAACGAAAGCGCCCCGGAACCTCAAATTCAGGCGCCCCCAGCTTACCGAGCCCATCTCCTTCCTCGTTCGGACGCTCCGCGCGCGCCCGCAGTTCCCGTGCGACGGCCGTTCCCGTCAGGGAGCGACGAAGGCGACACGGGACGCTTCCTCCAATGTGTCCACTTCGATGACCTTCATTCCTTCGAACTCGACCGCCCCGAGCTTCTTGAGCGGCCCGCTCTTGCCCAGCTCCAGCGCACCGCGCGGCACGACGGCGCTGCGGAACCCGAGCCGTGCGGCCTCGCTGAGCCGCCGCTGCGCGCCCGGCACGGCCCGCACCTCCCCCGCCAGCCCGACCTCGCCGACCGCGATGAGGGTCGGCGACAGCGACTGCTCCAGGTTCGATCCGGCGACGGCCAGCGCCACCGCCAGGTCGACGGAGGTCTCGGTGAGCCGCACCCCGCCGACGGTCGACACGTACACGTCGCGTTCGTGCATCTTCACTCCGGCACGCTGCTGGAGCACCGCCAGCACCATCGCCACGCGCGCTGAATCGAGCCCGGAGGTCGCCCGCCGCGGCGACGGCAGGAACGACTGCGCCACCAGCGCCTGCACCTCGGCGACCAGCGGCCGCCGCCCCTCCAGCGTGACCGTCACACAGGTGCCGGGGACGGGCTCCTCGCGCCGGGTCAAGAACAGCCCGGACGGGTCGGCGAGCCCGACGATCCCGACCTCGGACAGGTCGAAGCAGCCCAGTTCGTCGGTCGGCCCGTACCGGTTCTTCACGGCGCGGATCATCCGCAGCCTGCTGTGCCGATCGCCCTCGAAGTACAGCACCACGTCGACGAGGTGCTCGAGCAGCCGCGGCCCGGCGATCGCGCCCTCCTTGGTGACATGGCCCACCAGGACGGTCGTGATCCCCTTCTCCTTCGCCACCCGGATCAGGTTGGCCGTCACCTCGCGGATCTGGGTGATCCCGCCGGGCGCCCCGTCGGCCTCGGCGGAGGCGACGGTCTGGATCGAGTCGACGATCAGCAGTTTCGGTTCGACGGCCTCGATCTGGCCGAGGATCACCGACAGCTCGGTCTCGGCGGCCAGATACAGCTCGTCGGCGACCGCGCCCACCCGGTCGGCCCGCAGCCGCACCTGCTCGGCCGACTCCTCGCCCGTCACATAGAGCACCCGGCCGCGCTGCGCGGCGAGCGCCGCGACCTCCAGCAGCAGGGTGGACTTGCCGACGCCGGGCTCCCCCGACACCAGCAGCACCGCGTCCGGCACCAGCCCGCCGCCGAGGACGCGGTCGAGCTCGTCCATCCCGGTCGGCTTGGTCTGCGACGACCGCACGTCGACCTGGCCGATGGGCCGCGCGGGCGACTGCACCGGCGAAGCCGCGACGGTACGCGCCGGCGCGGCCACGCCCGCCTCACCGACGGTGCCCCACGCCTGACACTCACCGCAGCGCCCCACCCATTTGGAGGTCTGCCATCCGCACTCGCCGCATCGGAACGCGGCCTTCACAGCCCTTGCCATGCCCGCCAAGCTAACGGCCCCCACCGACAGAATCGAATGAGCTGCGGACAGTATCGATCCGGCCGCGCATCCCGACCCGTGTCGGCTGACACACTCAGCGCAGCACGAAAACGGACTTCTCAGTCCGGACTCCGCCGCCCTCGGTCTGCACGGTGTAGGTGCCGGGCCGCGCCTTGGCCCGCGGCTCCTGGCAGCCCTGCGCGGACCGCCTGCGGTCCCAGCCGACGGCCGTGCTGAACGGCACCCCGCGCCGCAGGAGCTGGATCGAGGTGGCGGGCGCGCAGTGCGCCGACGACCACACCCGGTCGGAGCCCGAGCGCACCTTGGTGACGAAGGTCGCGCCGCCGGCGTCGAACGTGCAGTCCAGTTTTCCGGTGTTGACCACGGTGAGCTGGAACTGCGGCGCGTCGCCCTTCGCGAATTCGGGCCGGACGGGTGTGAGCGTCGCGACGACGTCGGCGGGCGCACACGCGTCGCCGGGACGTCGCGGCGCGGGGACCGTCACCTGCTGGGTGACGGTCGCGGTGACCGTGGGCAGCGGAGGGGGCGGGGCGAAGGTCGTGGCCAGCGCGGTCGGGGTGGGCGTCGCGGACGCGGTGGACGTCGCGACGACCGCCGCGTTCTCGATCGGGGTCTTGTCGTCGCCGCCGCTGCACGCGTAGACGACCCCGCCGACGGCCAGCAGCGCCGCGCCCAGCGCGATCGCCCGCCGCCGCCAGTAGGTGTCGTCGAAGTCCTCGTCCTCGTAACCAACCGTGCCCGAATCCATGCGCACAGTATGCGTTTTGGATCTCGCTGGAGCGGGCAGACACGCGGGCCCCTACCCTGGACGTGTGCCGATCCGACCCATCCTCGACTGGTATGCCGAACATCAGCGTGACCTGCCGTGGCGTACCCCCGAAGCGTCTCCCTGGTCGATCCTGGTCAGCGAGATCATGCTGCAGCAGACCCCGGTCGTCCGGGTCCTCCCGGTCTGGCGGGAGTGGATGGAGCGCTGGCCGACCGCGGCCGCTCTGGCGAAGGAACCGTCCGGTGAGGCGGTGCGGGCGTGGGGGCGGCTCGGGTATCCGCGCCGTGCGCTGCGGCTGCACGCCTGCGCGGTGGCGATCACCGAGCGGCATGACGGCCGGGTGCCGACCTCCCACGCGGAGCTGCTCGAACTCCCCGGAATCGGGGCGTACACGGCGGCCGCGGTGGCGAGTTTCGCGTTCCGGCAGCGGCACGCCGTCCTCGACACGAACGTCCGGCGGGTGCTGGCGCGGCTGAAGAACGGCGAGGAGTACCCGCCGAAGGCGCAGACCGTCGCCGAGGTGCGGCTGGCCGAATCGCTGCTGCCGGAGTCACCCGAGACGGCCGCGACCTGGGCCGTCGCGGTGATGGAGCTGGGCGCGCTGATCTGCACGGCGCGTTCGCCGCGCTGCGCCGACTGCCCGGTGATCTCCGACTGCCGCTGGTACCTCGACGGCAAGCCCGCCTACGACGGCCCGCCCCGCAAGGGCCAGAGCTACGCGGGCACGGACCGGCAGTGCCGGGGCCGTCTTCTGGCCGTCCTGCGCGACAGCCGCGGCCCCGTCGACAAGCCCGCGCTCGACATCGTCTGGTCGGACGCCGTCCAGCGTGAGCGGGCCCTGGACGGCCTCATCGCCGACGGCCTCGTGGACCCCCTCGATGACGGCCGCTACGCACTCCCCCACTGAACGACCTTCGGTATTTGTCAATAAGCGACGCATCCTGGCCATTTTCGGTCAGCACGACAACCCCCTCTGGATCGTTCCATAACTCTTTTCCCGAGCCATATTCCCCGGGGAGCGTTTACGGTTTCCTGATGTGCCCATCTTTCGCCTGCTAGGGCCGATGGAGATCACATACGGGGAAGTAAGCACACCGGCGTTCCCTAATCGTCTTCGCGCCCTTCTGTCCGTGCTGCTCCTGGCCCGAGGAACCGCGCTCTCGCAGGAGTACATCGCTTCAATGATCTGGGAGGTAGCGCCCAAGTCCTATCTGCAGAACATTCGCCAGCACGTCTCTCGGCTGCGCATAGCGCTCGGCGACCATGATCCGGACCTGGGGGCCCGGCTGGAAACGTCCGATTCCACCTCTCAAAAGGTCGCGTATTCCTTCAGAGCGGAAAGAGACGAGGTCGACTTCGCGCTTTTCCACAGAGAGACCGAAGCCGGGCGGACCGCCTCGACGGAGACCGAGGCCGCCTTCCACTTCGAGCGTGCGCTCGATCTGTGGCGGGGCCCCGCCGGGCAGGACGTGACGGGATCGTCCCTGCTCAGCTCGGAGTTCGAGGCGCTGAACGAGACCCGGCTGACCGTCAGGGAGGATCTCATCGAATTGCGTCTGCGCCTTCTACCAGCCCACCATGTCCTGCATGAGGCCCGTGAGGTGGCGCGTATTCATCCATTGCGTGAACGGGCGCACGCACTGCTGATGCGCTCGCTGTACCTGTCGGGCGACCAGGTGGGCGCGCTCCGGGTCCACTCGGAACTCTGCACCCGTCTCGACGACGAACTCGGCGTCTATCCGGGGCCGGAACTCGCGGCCCTCCATCTGGCGATCCTCCAGCACGACCTTCCGGCTATACAGCGTTTATGCAGGCTCTATGCGGCCTCCTTCCTAGAGTTCCCATCGTCAGGAATCCACGGAAGGGGAACCTCATGGCCCGCATGACCTCCAGGCTCCGCAAGACCGGTGTCGCCCTGCTCATCGGGGCGGCCACCACCTCCGGCGCCATCGCCCTCACCTCGGCCCCGGCCGAGGCGTCCTGCAAGTACTCCTACCTGCAGGGCGGGGCGGAGTACGGCGCCTACGCCTACGCCGAGACCAACGACTGCTCGTGGATCAGCAACTCCTACGCCCGCCACGGCGGCACCTCGATCAGCTCCGGCTGGTACACGGGCTCCTCGTGGGCGCGGGTCGACATCGGCTACAACACCTCGTGGCAGGCGACGAACTACTTCGCGTAATTTCTCGCCGCATTCCGGTGTGGGCACGGTCCGTTTTCGGGCCGTGCCCATCGGCGCGTCCCCGACCCGTCTCTTTATCGCGCCCATATTGATGCTGAATTAATCCCCCGGCTCCGATGATCGGAAGCCTGACGACGAACGGGAAATGACCATGTGGCTCAGGGCTCTCACCGCGATCACGATCAGCGGGCTCCTCGTGACCGGCTGCTCGTCGGGCGACCCGGAGCCCGAGCCGGCCAAGAAGGGCGGCCGGATCTCGCTGGTCGCCGAGTTCAAGAAGGCCAGGGACCGCGCGACCTCCGACACCGAACGCGCGGTCTGGGATCGGGCGATCAAGGACGGGAAGCTCCAGCCGTCCGACTACGAGGACGCCTTCGCCAAGTACCGGCAGTGCGCGCAGGACGCCGGGATCAAGGACACCTACGCCAAGCAGGCCAACGGTATCTACAAGGTCACCCCGGCGCTCATGACGGAGAAGTCCGCGGTCGACGCCTGGGCGAAGACCACCGGAGGCTGCGCCGACAGCACCGGGCTGATGCGGCTGGAGGCGCTGTACCGCACCCAGGTCGACAACCCCGAGGGCATCGCCGACCAGCGGGAACTGGTCGTCTCCTGTCTGCTGAAGGAGGGTCTGGTCACCGGCGCCTACACAGCCGAGCAGTTCGACAAGGACGCCAGGGCCGGCATGGTGGACACGCCCTTCGACACCACGGATCCGAAGGCGCGCGCCTGCCTGGAGAAGGGCGGCTACGCCATGGGCGGCGGCAAGCCCGAAGGCGACGATGCCAAGCCCGGCTCCGGCCCGGGAAACTGACGTGCGGGGAACGGCGGCGCTCGCCGCGATCGTGATGCTGGGGGCCGGGGCGGTCGGCGGGTTCCTGGTGCGGGGTTCGGATCCGCCGGACGGGCTGCCGCAGGCGGCGGAGGCGGAGTCCGCGCCGGTGACCACGGAGAAGTTCAGCGACGAACGGTCGGTGAAACTGGCGATGAGCGTCGCGCCGCCGTCACCGCTGACGGTCACCGCACGCGGCCGCGTCACCTCGACGAAGTGCGCTCCCCGACGGCCGATCAGATCGGGCTCGGTGGTCGCCCGGATCAACGAGGCGCCGCTGGTGGCGCTGGCCACGACCGTCCCGCTCTACCGCGATCTGACCTCCCGCGACAGAGGCCGGGACGTGCTCGGGCTCCAGTACGAGCTGCGCCGACTCGGCCACTCCACCGGCCTCGACGGCGTGTTCGGCACCGCGACCAGGGCCGCCGTCAAAGCGCTGTTCAAGGAGTCCGGCGACCCCAAGGCGGACGGGTCGCTGAAGCTCGCGCAGGTGCTCTGGCTGCCCGCGCCCCGCGTCACGCCCGACAAGTGCTCGCTGGTCCTCGGCGGCCAGGTCAACGCCGGAACCGAGATCGCGACCATCCCCAAGCGGCTGTCCGGGCTCCGGATCAGGCCGCTGCCGAGCTATCCCGCGCCGGGCCGCCGCACGCTGCGCGTGTTCGGGATCGCCGGGCCGGTCGCCGCGGACGGCACCGTGACCAGCAGGACCTTCCTCGCGAAGATCTCGGCGAGCCGGGAGTTCCGCGACGTGAAGTCGGCCGACGAGGAACTGTCGGGCACCTACACGCTGGCCAGGGCCGTGACGGCCGTGAAGATCCCGCCGTCGGCGGTGTTCGGCATCGACGGGAACAAGGGCTGCGTCCAGAGCGGCGGCCGGCGGATCCCCGTCCAGATCGTCGGGTCGAAACTGGGCACCAGCCTGGTCACGCTGAAGGGCGCGCCGCCCGCGGCCGTCGATCTGGGTCCCGCGCTGACGGCGGAGACGTGCGATGGCTGAGAAACTCGTCCGCGCGGCCGGGCTCGCGCACAGCTTCCCCGGCACCGCCGATCTGTTCACCGATCTGACCTTCGAGCTGCGTCCCGGCGAGGTGACGGGGCTGTGCGGGCCGTCCGGCTCCGGGAAGTCGACCCTGCTGTCGATCCTCGCCGGCTGGGTGGCGCCGCGCTCCGGCACGCTCGAACTTCTCGGGATCACCAGGACGGGCTGGGTGTTCCAGAACCCCTACGGCGTGCCGGGCCGATCGGCGCTCGACCATGTGGTCCTGCCGCTGCTCGCCAAAGGCGCGACCAGGCCCGCCGCCACCGAACGGGCGCGGGAGGTGATGGCGCTGTTCCGGCTCGAACCCGTCGCCGACCGGCCGTTCCGCGCGCTGTCCGGCGGGGAGGCGCAGCGGCTGATGCTGGCGCGCGCCGTCTGCTCGGCGCCCGATCTGCTGCTGGTCGACGAGCCGACCGCCCAGCTCGACCTGCGCACCGCCCACTCCGTCAACGAGACCCTCGGCTCGATCGCCCAGGACGGCACCGTCGTGGTCGTCGCCACCCATGATCCCGACACCCGGGCGGCGTGCACGACCGTCCTCGATCTGGCGGCGGCGTGAGGATCCGCGCGATCGTCTCCGAAGCGTGGCGGAACACCCTGGCCGGGACGAGCGGAGCCGTCCTGTTCGGTCTGGCGCTCGCGTTCGTGGTCGGCGCGCTCGCCTGCACGGACGCCCGGTCCGTCATCGACCTGCAGAAACGGGCCGACGCGTTCGCGGCGTCCGGCGCGTCGGTGCAGGCGCTGGTGGCGAAGAAGCAGACCGACGCTGTGTACTGCGAGGCGCTGTCCAGGATCGCCGGGATCCGGGCGTCCGGCGCGCTGCGTCCCGCCGATCCGGTGGTGCTGCGGGCCATGGTCGCCAACGCGATCCCCGCCTACGCGGTGACGCCCGGATTCGTCGCGCTGCTGGCGTCCGGGGACTCCGCACGGCCCGGGGTCTGGCTGCCCGAACAGCTCGCCGCGACCCTCAAGGTGAAGGCGGGCGGGCAGCTCGTCACCACGGCGGGCACGCTGACCGTCGCGGGCACCTACCGCTACCCCGACGACGGCCGCGACAGCCGGCTCGCCTACGCCGTGCTCCTGCCCCAGCCCGTCACCGGCACGTTCGACGAGTGCTGGGCCGACGTCTGGCCGAGCTCGCCGTCGGCCGAGGGGCTCCTCTACGCCGCCGTCAAGGTCGACGGCTCCGACGAGTCCGGCGAACCGGTCAATCAGGGGCAGCTCAATCCGAGTCTCGGCACCGCGTTCGACGGGGCCGCCGAGTTCGCGGCCCGGCCTTCCCGGCTGGCGCTGCCCGCCTGCGCGATCGTCGGCTTCGTCCTCGGGTTCGGCGCGGTGCGACGCCGCCGCCTCGAACTGGCGGGGGCGCTCCACATCGGGATGCCGAAGCACGCGATCCTCGCGATGACCCTGCTGGAGACGGCCGTCTGGGCGGTCGCGGGCGCGTTCCTCGGCGGCTGCGCGCTGGTCTTCGCGACGTCCCTGGGCAACCCCGCCGATGCCCTCGACCTGTTCCTCATCGACCTGCGCGGGCCCCTGGCGGCCGTCTTCACGGCCGTGGCCGGTGCGGCGGCCGCCGCGACGACCGTCCGGGAAAAGCACCTGTTCCGCTACTTCAAAGATCGCAACTGAGGAGAGACCCATGCGTCTGACCATCGCCATCCTCGCTCTGGCGCTGCCGTTGAGCCTGGCCGGATGCGGCGACGACGAGCCCCCGGCCGCCGTGCCGCCGCCCGTCTCCGCGACGGCCGGCAACGGCGCGAACGACGCCGCGTCCGATCCGGGCGCGATCGCCGTGAAATGTCTGGCCGAGGCGGGCCTCGTCCCGGCGACCTACACCGCCGGCTCCTTCCGCACCGACCTGGCCGACGGCTTCAAGAAGGCCCCCTTCAAGATCACTGACGCCAAGGCCGTCGCCTGCTTCGACAGCGCCCAGATCCCCGTCCCCGATCCCCAGAGCACGGGCAAGGTCTCCACCGACGCCCCCGACAACGACTCCATCGGCAGCGGCTGATGGCAGGATGGTGACATAGATCATGTGAGACCCTTGTCTCATGGAGCGCGGGGGCGTAGCGTGCGGGCACCGATGGACTTCCCACCCCCGAGGTGTCCGATGGACGTTGCCGCCAAACTCCCCCTAGGACTCGACGCCCAAGGCGACATGACACGCACATCCGTCATCGCCGCCTTCATCCTGGGGACGCTCGCCGTCTTCACCGCCTTTCCGCTCGGCATCCTCGCGATCGTCCTGTCCAACATGGGCATGGAACGCGTGCGGACCGATCTCCCCAAGGCCAGGAAGCTCGTCGCCTGGTCCTGGGGGATCTTCGCCGTGACGGACCTGGCCGTGATCATCACGATCGTCACCCTGCTGGCCCTGAACTAGACCGACCGAAAAGGCGGCCCCGCCCGCGCCGGCGAGGCCGCCGGCTCATCAGAGACGGAACTTCAGCACCTGGCCGCGGTGCGGTTTCCCGCCGCCCTCACCCGGCACGCCCGCGTTGACGATGTAGGCGTGACGGCCGCTGACGGCCAGCCCCGTCGGGCCGGTCAGGCCCTTGGTCAGCAGCGTGGTGCGCTTGCCGCCCTTGACGGCGATCAGCGCGCCCCGGCTGCTGCCGCTGACCAGGCCCTGGTGGCTGAACTCCAGGACCAGGAGCCGCCCCCTGGCGTCGAAGGCCAGGTCGATGATGTTGGTGAAGCCGTCCGCGACGACCTTCTTCCGGCCGTCCCTGGTGACCCGCCAGATCCGCGCGGAGCCCTTCACGAACGGGAAACCGGTCAGCTCGCCGACGTAGTACGCGCCGTCCGGGCCCTTCACCACCGAGGTCGGCACCGACTCGGCGGGCACCTGGCCCTTCTTACACTTGCCGGGCGGCGGCGCCTGGTCCTCGGGGATGCCCGGCGGCAGCGTCGCGCAGCGGGGCGGGAACAGCGCCAGCAGCTTGATCCTGCCGTTCTTGGCGACCTTGAGCAGGTCGTTCGCGCCGCCGTCGGCGACGACCACGCTGCCGTCCTTCTCGACGACCAGCGACTGCGGGTTGCTGTTGGTCCCGTCCAGCGCGACGGGCGTCTTGTCCGGGTTGTACTTCGCCTCGAACTTCGCGAAATCGGCGCGGACCTTGCGGGACGGCAGCGAGACCAGCGTGCTGAGCTTGCGCGCGCCCGGCCCGAGCGCCTTCCTGCCGGACGCCGACATTCCCGAGAGGATCATGACGAGCCGGCCGTTCCGGTCGAACGCCAGGTCCTGCGGGCCGCCCGCGCTCCCGCCCGGAATCCCCGTCGACGGGAACCCCGTCATGATCCGCTTCTTCTTACCGTTCTTGATCGCGACGACGGCCCCGGTGTGGCCGACGCACACCCTCTCCTGGCCTTTGCCGACGCATTTCTTCCCGGCATTGCCGCCTTCGGCGACGTAGACCGTCCCGTCCGGGCCGACGAAGATCCCCCGCGGATTGTCCAGCCCCTTCGCGATCACCTGGGTTCTGGGCGCGGCCTCCGCCGCCATGCCCGGCACCAGTCCGAGCGCCGCGACCCCCGCGACCACCACAGCCCTGCGCATCGTGCTCCCTCTCGTCCGGAATCCCCCGACGAGCACGACGCTCCCAGCCCGGCTGTCCCCCCGCCCTGAGGCGGGAGTCCCGGGTATGTCCCGCCCGGTCTACGGCTTGCGGGCGACACCGCCGACGATCAGCCGCTCGATCCCGCTGAGGTCCTGCGCGGAGTCGCGGAGCTGGACGGGGATGTCCGGCCACAGCTCACGGTCGTACCCGGGGTCGGGACGCCATGTGCTGACGGGCACCACACCCGGCTCGATCAGCTCGGTCGCGCCGAAGTACGACTCGACCTGCTCGGTGGTCCTGAACCAGCCGCTGCCGATCGCCGCGACGAACTTCTCCTCCAGCACGGCCGCTTCGGGCGTCCCGCGGTGGAAGTGGGTGATGAACAGGTGGCTGCCGGACGGCACGGCGTCCAGGTAGCGGGCGGCGATCTCGGCGGGCTTCTCCTCGTCGGAGAAGTGGTGCAGGATCCCCACCATCATGACCGCGACGGGCTGGTCGAAATCGATCAGCCGCTGGGTGTCGGGGTGGTTGAGGACGGCGTCGACGTCCCGCAGATCGGAGGTGATCACGGCGGTCCGGTCGTCGGCGGCCAGCAGCGCCCGTCCGTGCGCGAGGACGATCGGATCGTTGTCGACGTACACGACGCGGGCGTCGGCGATCTCGCGCTGCGCCACCTGGTGGGTGTTGTCGCGGGCCGGCAGCCCCGAGCCGAGGTCGAGGAACTGCCGGATCCCCAGCTCTCCGGCCAGATACCGGACGGCCCGCCGCAGCATCGCCCGGTTCAGCACGGCGACCCCGCTCGACTCCGGCATCGACTTCTCGACCTGATCGCTCACCGCCCGATCGATCGCGAAGTTGTCCTTCCCACCGAGCGCATAGTCATAAATCCGCGCCACACTCGGCTTGCTGACGTCCACGCCCTGCGGCCCGACCTCACCCATCCCAACCCCTAACCCCACGTCTCATCCCAACACCCGCACCCTACGCCCCCAACCCCCCAAAAGATCATCAATCCCACCAATCCCACCGCTCAACCTCGCGACGGACCAGGCTCAGGACCGCTTGACGCCTCCCGCGAACCGGGCGAACTCCCGCCGCCCGAACACCAGGACAGGCCCACCCTCAGGCCGCTTGCTGTCCCGAACACCGACCCGACCGGACCCCACCGCCACCTCGACGCACGCACTCCCGATCCCGTCATCGCTGTAACTGCTCTTCCGCCAGCCCTCACCCGAGAACTCCGCCATAACCTGTCCGACCTCCTCACCAGCCGCTCACCACGGCACCAAAGACAAATCAGGAGCGCTTGATACGTGCGGCGAAGCGAACGAACTCGCGTCGCCCGAACACCAGAACAGCATCGGACGGGGGGCTCTTGCTGTCGCGAACGCCGATCAGACCGAGTGCTGACGCCAGCTCGACGCACTGATCAACGTCACCGACGCTGAAACTGCTCTTGCGCCAGCGTGCGTTCGTGAATGCCGTCATAGGGAACCCAGGGCTTCTTTGATCAGTGCTGCGGAATCCGGCGCGGAAAGCGCCGCGGCACGGGTGCGGTCGAACGCCTGCGCTATGCCGCCGACCGTGTCGTCTGTGTAGAACTGGCCCAGTCCGGAAGAAACGCCCTCGGCATAGACGGATGCGCCTCCGCCTTCGTCGAAGAGGAGGCTGCAAGTGCACCTCACGCCTCCGGCAGGCAGGGCCCCGAACGGGATCACCTGGATCGTGACGTACCAGCGCCGCCCGATCTCCAGGAGCCATTCGAGCTGCCCCCTGAACATCGCCGCGTCACCCAGCACGCTCCGTAGAACCGCTTCCTCGAAAATGGCGACGATCTGAGGTGGTTTGGCGCGGTTGAACACTGCGTCCTGTCGCCCTCTTCGCGCCTCGACCACCTGGTCCACTTCCTCCGCGAAGGAACCCGAAGCGGCCAGTGCGCGCGTGTAGCCCTCGGTCTGCAGGAGCCCCGTCACCAGCTTCGGCTCGTAGATATGAATCCGCGCCGCGGCGCCTTCCGCGGCGTAGAAGGCCCGCGCAGCGTCGAAATTCCGCTCTTTCCTCACGAAACACGCATGAGAGGTGAAGTAGCCGTCGGTGCCGAACACCGCGTCCAAAAGCTCGCCGGTGCGGTCTGCGGGCACCGCCTTGCCGAGTTCCAGTTTGGAGACGGCGTCCAAACTCATCGCAGTGCGCTTGCCGAGCTCGGCGAGAGTCCAGCCCCTTTCCTCCCGGAGTGTCCGCACGCGCCAGCCGTAGTGAGAGGCGAGGGAAGCCTTGGGGTCCAGGGGGTTGGCGGGGCGGCCCATGGAGGTCCTTTTCGTCGGGTGGCGCGCGCGAAAAAACTCTCTGTACCAAGGTAGCCACGCATCACGACGATGGAGGAAATTCCCACACGAAACTCGATTGGTGCGTCATGCGACAGGGACAGCAGGGGGATGGCGGGCGGGTCTTCTCGCGGGAGTACAAGGCGGCGCCGGAGTCCGTCGGGGAAGCGCGCAGGTGGCTGCGGACGGTACTGGAGAGGTGGGGAGCCCAGGACGGCTACCACGAGGCGGCGCTAGTGCTGTCGGAGCTGATGACGAACGCGCTCGGCTCGGACGGCTCCGTCACGGTGACGGTCACGGAGATGGACGGCGGGCTGCGGATCGAGGTGGCCGACGAAGCGCCAGGCGTGCCCGTCCCGCGCGCTTCGGGCAACGACGACGAGGACGGCCGGGGCCTGCTGCTCGTCTCCGCCCTCGCGACTTGGGGCTGGCGGCGGACACGGACGGGCAAGATCGTCCACGCATTCCTCCCGGGCGCGCGCCCTTGATCGTGTCGAGCTGCGGCAAGTGGACCGTTTGAGGCCCGCGAAAGGGCGACACGCCGCAGCTCGACGCGATCAAGGGACGCGCGATCAAGGCACGGGCAAGGCCGTCCACGCGTTCCTCCCCCATGGGGGGGCTTGATCGTGTCGAGCTGCGGCAAGTGGACCGTTTGAGGCCCGCAAACGGGCGACACGCCGCAGCTCGACACGATCAAGGGACGCACGATCAAGGCACGCGCGAGCAAAGCACGGGCAAGGCCGTCCACGCGTTCCTCCCCCATGGGGGGCTTGATCGTGTCGAGCTGCGGCAAGTGGACCGTTTGAGGCCCGCGAAAGGGCGACACGCCGCAGCTCGACACGATCAAGGAAAGGCGCGATCGAGGGAGGCGCGATCGAGGAGAGGGACGTGGGGAAAGGAAATGCCCGCACCGGGGGGTGCGGGCATTTCGGAAGGGGTGGGGTTAGTCCTTGTTGAGGTTGAGGGGGGAGTCGCCGGAACCGACGGCGACGACCTCGTGCTCAGCGGCCGGAGCGGCCTTCGGGACGCCGACGAAGGTGAACTTGGCGGTCTCGCCCGCCCCTTCGACGTCCACGAGGATCTTCTCGCCGGCCTTGATGTGGCCGTAGAGGATCTTCTCCGACAGCATGTCCTCGATCTCGCGCTGGATCGTCCGGCGGAGCGGACGGGCACCCAGGACGGGGTCGTAGCCGCGCACCGCCAGCAGGTCCTTCGCGGCCTGCGACAGCTCGATCGCCATGTCGCGGTCGCGGAGCCGCTCGTCCAGCCGGGCGATCATCAGATCGACGATCTGGATGATCTCCTTCGGGGTGAGCTGGTGGAAGACCACGATGTCGTCGACACGGTTGAGGAACTCGGGGCGGAAGTGCTGCTTGAGCTCCTCGCCGACCTTGCCCTTCATCCGCTCGTAGTCGCTCTTCGCGTCGTCCGCCCGGCCGAAACCGATGGACAGGCCCTTGGAGATGTCACGGCTGCCGAGGTTCGTCGTCATGATGATGACGGTGTTCTTGAAGTCGACGACCCGGCCCTGGGCGTCGGTCAGGCGACCGTCTTCCAGGATCTGCAGCAGCGAGTTGAAGATGTCCGGGTGGGCCTTCTCGATCTCGTCGAACAGGACCACCGAGAACGGCTTGCGCCGCACCTTCTCCGTCAGCTGGCCGCCCTCTTCGTACCCGACGTAGCCGGGAGGCGAGCCGAACAGCCGCGAAACGGTGTGCTTCTCCATGTACTCGGACATGTCGAGGGCGATCAGCGCGTCCTCGTCGCCGAACAGGAACTCCGCGACCGTCTTGGAGAGCTCGGTCTTACCGACACCGGACGGGCCGGCGAAGATGAACGAGCCACCGGGACGCTTCGGGTCCTTCAGACCGGCGCGGGTGCGGCGGATCGACTGGGAGAGCGCGCGGATGGCGTCCTCCTGGCCGATGACGCGGCGGTGCAGCTCGTCCTCCATGCGGAGCAGACGCTGCGACTCCTCCTCGGTCAGCTTGAAGACCGGGATGCCGGTGGCCGTCGCCAGCACTTCGGCGATCAGCTCCTCGGTCACCTCGGCGACGACGTCCATGTCGCCGGCCTTCCACTCCTTCTCGCGCTGCGCCTTGGCGGCGAGGAGCTGCTTCTCCTTGTCGCGCAGGGCGGCGGCCTTCTCGAAGTCCTGCGCGTCGATCGCGCTTTCCTTCTCGCGGCGCACGTCGGCGATCTTCTCGTCGAACTCGCGGAGGTCCGGCGGCGCGGTCATCCGGCGGATGCGCATCCGGGAGCCGGCCTCGTCGATCAGGTCGATCGCCTTGTCCGGCAGGAAGCGGTCGGAGATGTAGCGGTCGGCGAGCTGGGCGGCGGCCACGAGGGCGCCGTCCGTGATCGACACGCGGTGGTGGGCCTCGTAGCGGTCGCGCAGGCCCTTGAGGATCTCGATGGTGTGGCTGAGCGACGGCTCGGCGACCTGGATCGGCTGGAAGCGGCGCTCGAGCGCGGCGTCCTTCTCCAGGTGCTTGCGGTACTCGTCCAGCGTGGTGGCGCCGATGGTCTGCAGCTCGCCTCGCGCCAGCATCGGCTTGAGGATGGAGGCCGCGTCGATCGCGCCTTCGGCGGCGCCCGCACCCACCAGGGTGTGGAGCTCGTCGATGAACAGGATGATGTCGCCGCGGGTGCGGATCTCCTTGAGGACCTTCTTCAGCCGCTCTTCGAAGTCACCGCGGTAACGCGAACCGGCGACCAGCGCGCCCAGGTCGAGCGTGTAGAGCTGCTTGTCCTTGAGGGTCTCGGGCACCTCGCCCTTGACGATCTTCTGGGACAGCCCCTCGACGACGGCGGTCTTGCCGACGCCCGGCTCGCCCACGAGCACGGGGTTGTTCTTGGTGCGGCGGGACAGCACCTGCATGACCCGCTCGATCTCCTTGTCCCGGCCGATGACCGGGTCGAGCTTGCCCTCGCGCGCGGCCTGGGTGAGGTTCCGGCCGAACTGGTCGAGAACGAGGGAGGTGGAGGGGGCCGACTCGGTGGAAGTGCCGGTGGCCGTCGCCTCCTTGCCGCCCTGGTAGCCGTGGAGCAACTGGATGACCTGCTGGCGGACCCGGTTGAGGTCGGCGCCCAGCTTCACGAGCACCTGGGCGGCGACGCCCTCGCCCTCGCGGATCAAGCCCAGGAGAATGTGCTCCGTGCCGATGTAGTTGTGGCCGAGCTGAAGCGCTTCGCGCAGCGACAGCTCAAGGACCTTCTTGGCGCGCGGCGTGAAGGGAATGTGCCCGGACGGCGCCTGCTGGCCCTGACCAATGATCTCTTCGACCTGCTGCCGCACGGCTTCGAGACTGATCCCCAGGCTCTCAAGGGCCTTGGCGGCGACACCCTCACCCTCGTGAATCAGACCCAGAAGGATGTGCTCGGTGCCGATGTAGTTGTGGTTGAGCATCCTGGCTTCTTCCTGAGCCAGGACGACAACCCGCCGCGCACGGTCGGTGAACCTTTCGAACATCTCGTCGCTCCTCACAGAGCGGTCGGTCAGGGACCGGAATGTCCGGACGCCTTCCTTCCGCATACTAGCCCGCCCCGTGGAGGCCTCCCTCTGTAGACCTTCCCCGGGCCGTGCCTGTTCATCCTCATCCAACTACCGCTAACGAGTGCCATGTTCCCGATACGCCACAGGCGAACGACCCTCGCTTCACCACTACCCATAGGACGGCCGTAAACCCTGCGGAGATGGCAGATCGGGATACGCCACAAGCGAACGGCCCGCCCTCCCGATGCACGGGAGAGCGGGCCGTCCGGAAGATGCCGCTTAGTGCGCGGCCTCGTACTGCTCGACCACGGAGGCCGGAATACGACCGCGCTCGTTGACCTTGATTCCCTGGCCCTTGGCCCAGGCGCGGATGTCCGCGCTGCGCTCACGGGAGGAGGTGCCGCGCGCCGGACGGCCGACACCGCGGCCCGCGCGCTTCACGGAACCGGCCTTACGCGAGTGCTCCACGAACTGCGCGAGGGAATCACGCAGCTTCTTGGCGTTCTCGGTGGAGAGGTCGATCTCATAGGCGACGCCGTCAAGGGCGAACGACACGGCCTCGTCCGCCGCACCGCCGTCGAGATCGTCGACCAGACGGACAATAGTTTCCCGTGCCATGGGGCCAGGCCTTTCGCAATCGTGAGGTGCTCGAACCAAGCCATCGTGCTAGGCCAGAGCAAACGTCATTCGGTTGACAAACATATACCCACTGTCAGAGGTTGACAATTCGAGGCGCGTAGAAGTTTTTCACGGCCGCGCCGTAACGCACCGTAATCGACGTGTCGAAAGTCTCGATTCAGGGCCGTGGAAGTGGATCTTGCATTGGATTCCAGCTCCAAAGAGCACCAAATCCCTGGGAATTGCGCGATCATGGACCTTCCGGACACGGCAACGGCCCCCCGCGGAACGCGAGGGGCCGCCTGTGATGCAGATCTCTATTCGGCCAGGTCGTCGACCACAACGGTGCCCGCGTATCGGTCATGGATCGCCTGGAACAACGGCCTGTCCCAGATGGCCCACAGGTAAGCCATGAGGATCCCGCCGACAACGACGAAGTCGAGCACCAGGAACGGCTTCCATACCTTCACGCCGAGCAGCAGGAAGAAGAAAATGCCGAGCTGGTAACCGAGATTGTTGATCGCCGAACGCCACACGGCCGTCGTGAGGGGCAGCGGATCACCCGCGGGATCGGCGAGCACGACGCGCAGCCCGATCCACCGCTTGCCCAGGGTACGGCCCCAGAGCGCGAGCTGGACGGCCTCGTACAGGAACGGGATGACGGCCATCACGAAGAAGGTCGTCCAGAGCACCGGGGTCGACCAGCCGGACGACCCGTCGTCCTTGGCCGGCGCGCCGATCGCGCCCAGCACGATCGGGAAGAGCACCGCGAAGCCCGCCGCCCAGACCAGGCCGGCGTCGATCAGCCGGGCCTTGGCACGCTGGAACGGCGCGGCCAGCGCCAAGTCCTCGGCGGGGTGCGGTCCGGCCGGCACGGGCGCCCTGTGCGTCCGCTGGGGTGC
>NZ_BAAGZI010000007.1:0-46136 GCF_054778695.1 Actinocorallia lasiicapitis | reverse complement strand
CGCCGGGGCCGGCTCGTCCGCGCCGGCCCACTGCCCGGCCACCGCGGCCCACACCGGGAGGGTCGTGCCCCGCAGCTCGGAGGCCCGGCCGGAAGCACGGCCCGGATCACCGAACGCGGCTTCGAAGAGCACCTCGACGGCTTCCACCGGAAGGAGTTCGAGGGTGGCGCCGAGCTCCGCGTACCGGTCGCGAACCGCGGCGATACCCTCCAGCGCGCCCCGACCGTCCCCTGCCGCCGCCCGGACGACGAGCTCGGCGAGATCGCACTGGGCGACTCCGATCTCCTCGAAGACCGCGGCGCTCAGCTCACGAGCCCGCGGGATCAGTGGGCGGGCGGCCTCCGGGTCGGACCACATCAGCGCCAGCACCCGGTGGCGGAGCGCGCGCGCCTCCCAGAGCGGTGCGTGCACTCTGCGTGCCAGGTCGAGCGCGTCGCGGAACAAGCCGGCGGCCTCCGCGAACCGGGCGTTGTGCAGGGCGGCATGACCGAGCATGTCGAAACGCCGGATGCGGTCGATGGCCGTCGGGGCGTCATCGCCCATCAGCCGGACCACCTCCCGGTAGTCGCTGCGGCGCAACGCCCCGTCGGCGCGGGCGAACGGCAGGCAGGCGCTGACGTAGCCGCCGTCGTCGACGATGGCGTCGTTGTGCCGGTCCGCGACGTCGAGCAGCCCCGCGATGTGGGCGCGGCTGGCCAGCTCGGCGTGGAAATAGTTGGCGTAGGGGCTGCCGGCGAAGTCGCCCGCGACCCGCCGGAGAGCGAGATAGCAGTCCCGGGAGCCCAGCCCGCCGCGAGCGTTGAGGCGGGCGAACGTGACAAGCCTCAGCAGTTCCGGCGAGTCCGGGAAGTCCTGCAGCCCGCCGACGATCTGACGGTGGCCGAGCATCCCCAGCGTGTACAGCATGTCACCGAGCTCTCGCGGCAGCAGCCCGTGCTCGTGGGCGGCGTGCAGCGCGAGCAGTGTCGCCGACGCGCACCGGCGGCTGAGGTGTGGCCGTCCGTCCTCCCAGACGGCCAGCGCGAGCTCGGCCAGCCGGGCGATCGCCCGTTCGGCGTGGGCGCGCCGCTCGGCCTCGGTCCAGCCGTCGTCGGTGCGCTCGTCGGCGTCGGCCACCCCGCTCCGGAGGGTGTCGGGGAGCCGGAAGGGCGGCCAGACCGACGGGTCGTGCCCGATCTCGGGGCGGTCCAGGAACGCCGCGATCCGCCGTGCGCCGACCTCCGGCAGGACGGCCGCGAGCAGGTCGGCGTCGAACGCCTCCAGCAGGGCGGCCGCGCGCAGCAGAGCACGCTCCGCGGTCGTCATGTCCCGCATCACCCGCAGGACCAGCTCGGGGAACGGCAGCCCGAACGCCTCGGCCGGCGGGCTCTCACCGCGCGCCAGAAACCCCTGGTAGAGCCCTGTCGACAGCTCCAGGTAGAGCGGGGATCCAGCCGCACCGCGCACGATCCGCTCTCGCGCGCGGGCGTCGACGACCGACCGGCCGCCGACGGTCAGCCGTGTCGCCAGGAACTCCCTGGACGCGTCGTCGCGGAGAGCCTTGACCTCGATCGGGTGCGCCAGACCCGGCCAGAGCGCCGCCCCGCCGTACCGCAAGCCCGCGGACCGGGTCGGTTCGTGCCAGGCCAGCCGCCGACGCCCCGAGGCCAGGAACAGGACGTTCGGCATCAGATAGACGAGCCGTGCGACCAGGTCCTCCATTCCGTCGCGTTCCGCCGGCATCGCCTGTACCTGCTCCAGAGAGTCCAGCACGCACAGCGCGAGCACCGGACCGCGCGCCCGCGCCCGCTCCAGGTCGGCGGCGAGCAGAATCGGCATGTTGGCGAGCATCTCGTCCGGATCCTGCTCGTCGAGCAGCACCTGGAGTGCGGGGAACTCCCTGCGCATCCGTTCCAACCGGGTGTTCCCGACGACCGTCCGCCGCGCCTTGTTGAGCGCGTTGACCACGAACGAGATCGCCCCGAACCCGCCGAGCACCTGATCGACGATCTGCCCGATCTGCCGGGCGACCTCCGGCGAGCTCCGCCCCACGAACGTGACCAGCGACTCCCCTGGGTGCTTGCGCGCCCAGTACACGGCCAACGCGACGTCGAACATCGGCCAGGACCCCGCCAACGGCGCCAACGCGGCCCGCAACCGCAACAGCACCGCCTCGAACCCGGCGCTGGCCGGGTGCGCGAAGTCCACGAACGCGCACCCGCCCTGCGCGCCCCTGCCGTCGAGCACGGACGCCGTCCAGTGCCGGGCCAGAGTCGACTTCCCGATCCCGCCTGGTCCGTACAGCGACGTCAGATTCTCGGCCGGCCGCCGGAAGTCCATCAGCTGCTCGGGCGCCCACCGCCGCACCTCGTGCGCCGCGACCCACCCCGCCAGCCGCTCCGCCTCACTCTCCCGGTTGACGAACACCTCACGCCTCTCGAACGGCGCAGCCAACCCGTAAGTGAAGAAATCCCGAGACCCCACCCCAAAAGCTGATCACACCCCACCCACCCCCGTCCACCCGGGTCTCCCGACGGCAGGCACAACACGGCCGTCAACTCCCCGACGTCGCCGGCCAGTGCCATGACGAGGTCGCTATATCGCATCAGGCTTGGTGGGCAGGTGCCTTCATCCGAAGGAGGCCATCCTCACGATCATGCTCGACCGCTTGCATGAATTGATTGCCGACTCTCTGATCTCCATCACCCATGCCTTACACCGTGAACGGTCCACCGACCGATCCCCAGGTGACGGCATTCTGTCAGTGTCTCTCTCTAATCTCTGTTTGGACCGCCACATCGGCGGCACTTGTGCACCTTCTCCTCTTGAAGGTCACCGCAGCAGCAAAGGAGCCCCCTCTTGAGCACGAATAAGGCGATAGACATGACCGGCATCGAGACCAGTATCGCGATCACCCAAGAGAACCTGCGGCAGAGGCTGTTCTACCAGCGCCTTCTCGGCCTTTGGCTGCTCGTCAGCCTCACTCTGACGATCGGATTCGCCTGGGTGGTCGTCCGAGAGATCAAGAGTTTCCCCCGCGAAGCGCAGTACTGGTGCTTCGGAATAGCCTCGGTGTCACTGCTGCTTACAGGGCTCCTCATCGCTGGGCTGCAGAGCACACGTTTCGATGCGGAACGAGAACTGCGACGACTACAGACACTGCGGCGCTCGCCGGGCACGGCACCGAGCAAAGGCGTAGACGCCGTAAGAGCGAGGTATCGCACCGAGGCCTGGGACGATGTTGAACGAGAGCGCGAAAAGGCTGGCCGCAACCGGCAGCTACACCGCCTCATGCAGGCGGTCGTGATGCTCGGCTCCATCCTCGTCACCGCACTGACCGGCGCGACGGCTCCGGCGAATCCCACCAACTGGGTGATCGTCGGGATCAGTATCTCCGTCGCCGGAGCAGCTGGATTCAGCAACCTGTTCCGCTGGCGCGAACTGAGCTTCAGCCAGCAGCAGACCGCAAACGAGATCGAAAAGCAGTACAACCACCTAGACCTGCTCATTCACGACTACGCAGCGCCCGGCATTGATCCGTTGCAGCTCTTCGCGGAGCGGATCGAGGCGCTGAAGGAGGAGCAGCGCAACCGAGAACTCCAGTTGGAGCACTCGCCCGATCGCGGCGGATCAGATGCGGCCGCTGCGGGTTCGCCTCAACCCACGTAGCCGACCCGCCCGCCAGACGGAGGGGCGAGCAGCCTTAAGTTAATCGCTCGGCCCAGCCAGCTTAGGAGCGGACGGACACACGGCCGTCCGCTTCCTACTGCGATAGGCATGGTGCATGTGCCCCTGCCTGATTGGGCTCGTCGATTGTTAGGGCGTCGAGGTCAGGGGTGGGCTCGGTGGAGGATTTCTTCTTCGGTGAGGGGGGATGGGGGGTGGTGGGTGAGGCAGTGGGGGGTTTGGAGGAGGGGGGAGGGGAGGTCGGCTGAGGTGGCGTAGAACTCGCCGGCGTTGAGGCGGCCTGCCCGGTCGGCGTTGCCGCCGCGGGCGCGGGCCATGTCCTTGACGACGGCCAGCTGGGTCGGGTTGTTGATACGGCCGATGAAGACCGTGGTGGCGTTTCCGGAGACCTTGTTGTCGACGCCCTTGGGGGCCTGGGTGGCGAAGATCAGGGCGAGGCCGTACTTGCGGGCCTGGGAGATGAGGGTCTGGGTGCTGGCCAGGGCCGGGGTCCGGCGGCCCGAGGGGGCGAAGTCCTGCGCCTCGTCCATGACGAACAGCCCGCTGAGCGGCTTGTCCCGCACCGGATTCCGTTTGATCCACGTGAACAGCGCCGTCTGAAGCTGGCTGACGAAACCCGGACGCGCCTCATGGGTCAGCCCCACGAGGCTGATGACGGAGACCCGCGCCCGCTTACCCGGCGACGGGGTGAGGAGAAGAGCGGGATCCATGGGCTCACCCTGGCCGGCGAAGAGCGGATCGTTGATCGTCGCCGCCCTGAGGAGCTGGCCGATCTCCGCCGCGATCTCGTCGGCCTTGTCGAGGCCGCTCGCCGCGAACGGCAGCGCCGACAGCATCTCCAGGAGAGCGGGGAAACCGGTCCTGCCGGAGCGGGCGAAATGCTCCAGGGCTTGGCGGAGGACCGCCCTGCCCTTGCTGGCCTTGGCGCTGGCGCCGTCGAGCCGCGCGCGTGGCGCGAGGGTTTCGACCGCGAGGCTCAGAGCCGACTCCAGTTCGTCGGGGTCGTCCAGAAGCGCGGCGAAGTCGGGCAGGGGCTGGAAGGTCAGCGGACGTCCCCGCGAACGTCCGGGAGTCCAGACCACGACCTCGGTGTCGGCGAAGTAGCGGTCGGCGCGGTCGGCGTCGCCCGGGCGCCAGGTCGCGGGCGGTTCCGGCCACGGATCGCCGAGACGGGCCAGGTCGTTGTTCGGGTCGAGGACGATCGAGGAGACGCCCTGCAGAGCGCACTCCTCGATGATCCGGCGGAGCAGGACGGTCTTCCCGGAACCCGACCCGGCGAAGACCGCGACGTGCCGCGCCAGCACCGACAGGTCGAGCGCCACCTCCGTCCGGTCGTCCATCCGCTGCCCGACCACCAGACGCGGCTGGGAACCGGAAACCTCCGGGACCGCTTCAGGAGTGCGCTCACGCTCGGCCGCCGGCGCGATCGCGACGTCCGCGAGCAGCGCGCCCAGCAGCTCCGTGCCGCTGGCCGGCCGCCGGGAACGCAGCCATGCTTCGAGATCGCCGTCGGCCTCCTCCGCCAGGATCCGCAGCGCGGAGAACACCCGCAGATCGTCGCGAGGAACGGGGACGGCGGTCCCTCCGCACTCCTTCAGCTCCGCGAGCCGGGCCCGCGTCACCTCGCCGTCCAGCCAGCCGTGATTGCGCAGGATGACGAAGGACCGGTCGGGGACGTCGGCGCCCAGCCCGGAAGCCTTCATCCCGGCCTGGATCCTGGCCAGATAGGCCCTGTGGTGGACGTCGCCGATCATCCGGAACGTCCAGTGCCGCTCCTCCTCGGTCACCGGATCGAGGGTCTGCCGGAGCCTGGCGTGGAGCGCGGGCTTGCGGCCCGACGGCAGCGGGTCGATCCGGAAGGCCCTGCCGTCCTCCTGCCCCTGCTCGGTGATCCAGGCATCCAGGCCGGCGAAGAGCAGGGGCGGCACCACGACGTCCTCGCGGACGGGATCGTAGGCGGCGTCGATGTCCGCGGCCGCTTTGAGCTCCCGGAACCGGGCGTCCAGCCGTGCGAGATCCGGTTCCTTCTTGTGGACGGTGACGGCCTTCTCCGCGACGGGCTGCGCGAACTGCTCCAGGAGCCGCACATCGCCGGCGTTCCGGCAGCGTTCGATGTGGTCGCCGATCCTGCGGAGCAGGGTGCGCGGAGTCAGCCCGACAGCCGTCGTGAACGCGCCGGGAGCGATCGGCCAGACGGGCTCGGGCGGGACGAACTCGGCTTTGGCGAACGCCGCGGCGAACCGCTTCTCGATCATCGTCCGGGCGGCCCGGGGGTCCGCCAGGGTCGAGAGCACGAGCGAGGTGCGGAACCGGTCCTGAGCCGTGCCGACCGCGTGCTCCTCGATCAGTCTCCAGGAAGACGGCAGGCAGGCCACCAGGCAAAGGGTCCGCTGGGTGAGGTGGCGGAGCGCCATGAGGCCGCCCGCGATCTCCTCGATCGCGTCGGGACGCCCCTCGACCTCCGGGACCGTCGCCGTGCGCGATCTGCGCGAGAACTCCAGGAGCGCGTCGATCTGGTCGACCGCGATCGCGGTCGGCCCCGTCAACGCCAGCAAGGTCGACAGCTCCGAGACGATCTCGCGGTGGTTCCTGAGCCCTCGGCCCAGCCCCCACGCGGCCCGGTCGCCCTCCTGCGTCTCCTCCACCGAGGTGAGATGGTCGTGACCGACTTCGAGGGCGTCGCCGGAGCCGACCGCGTACAGCGCCAGGGCCCGGAGGGTGTCCCGGCATCGCAGGAGCCGCTTGTCACGGGCGAGCACGCCCGCGACCAGCGCGTCAAGGTCCGCGCGGGTGCACGGACGGTATTCGGCGAACCGGTCGCCGACCCCGGCGAAGGACGCGAGCCGCCGCAACGCGACGACCGCCTGCACGGGACCGTCGGAAGCGCTCCTCCCGAGGTCCTCGACCATGGCGTTCGCCACCAGCCGCCAGAACTCCCCGCCCGAGCTGAAGTCCACCAGGAAGAAGTAGCCGCCCGCCTCGGCCATCCTTCCCTTGACCCAGCCGAGCAGATGCGTCTTGCCCGCGCCTCCCTCGCCTTCGATCACGACCCCGAGGGGACTGGTGCCCGACGCGGCGACGGCCTCCTCCACACCGTCGGTGATCAGCCGTTCGGCGTGGGGTTGAAGGCCGGCCACATGGAACGGCGGCGGGTTCCAGGCGTGTTCCGCCGTCGCGGCCCAGTCGAGGATCCTGGACACCTCACGCAGCGCCCTCTCCTGCGCCCCGTTCACCGCGCCTCGATCGCCAGCAGGTGCTTCTTCACTCCGCCCACGCTCACGGCCGCTTCCCGATCTTCGTCCAGCAGGGTCTTCTGGTCCGCCTCGGGCACCAGGTGGACGTCCGGGAGCTGCTCCATCACGCGGAGCGCGTCATCGATCTCGGTTCGGGGGACGGCCGTGAGCAGGGGCCGCAGCCTGGTCAGCAGCACCCACTCCCGGGGCTTGGCCGCGACCTGCCAGTAGGCGTCCCGGATCAGGGCGGGCAGGTCGGCCTCCTCGCGGGGCCCCCTGGCGGTCAGGACCAGATCGCCGAGACTGAGGTCGGCCGCGTCGAGGTAGTCCCGGAGCAGTTCGAGGACGACGTAGAGCGCCTTGCCGAGTGAGCCACCGCGGTCCGGCGCGATCCCGGACAGCTCTGCGGCGCACCACGCCCAGCCCTCGTCGGTCAGCTCGTGCCGGAACGCCCTGCCCTCCTTCTCGCTCCGCACCAGGTGGAGCTCGTTGAAGCGACGCCGCGGAGCCCCGTCGATCGCGTCGCCGATCAGGGCGCGGAGTTCGGGATTGGACGCCGTGCCGCCCAACGCCATCAGCGCCAGCAGGAGCGACCGCTCCCTGGTCCCGAACGTGTTCTTGTCCATCTGTCAGGTCTCCTCATTCATCGGTTCGAAGAGGTCCGCCACGAGTTCGTGGCTGCCGTTCACCTCGCGGAGTGTGCCTTCCACCAGGACCGCACCGCCGGCCCGGTGCGCCGAGATGGCTTCGTCGTAGGTCGCCTCGTCCGGGAGCCGCACCCAGACCGACCGGTGGGTCGCCGTCCCGTCGACGGCGATCCGGCCCTGCACCTTCACCCGGAACCGGTTTCCGCTCCGGTCGTCGGAGAGGGCGCGGATGAATCCGCTGATCGAAGCCCTGCGCTGCCGGAGCCTGCGCAGCCGGTGTTTGACGGTGCGGAGCACCTGCCCGGCGCCGGCTTCGAACTCGACCACGGTCGCGGGGACATCCGGGGGCGCCGCGCGCGCCCAGCGGAAGCCGATCTCAAAGCCGGTGCCGCTCCCGGAGCCGCCGAGCTGCGCGAGCGCGCCGCACAGCTCCGCCGAAACCCCCTCGGCGACCGTCTCGTCGAAGATCCGGTAGTCCTTGCTCCGCAGGGCGCTGCCGGCCGCGTCACTGAGCAGCGGGAGCGTCCGCTGGAGCAGCAGCAGAGCTCGGCGCCCCAGGTCGGAACCGTCCGCGTTCTGGACGGGGACCCGCACCAGCATCGTGCCCTCGGACGCGATGACCGGCCCGACGCACGCTCCCTGGAGCAGCTCGCGGACCGGCGCGGGGGCCGCGCCGTCGAACACCGCGCTCGGACCGGAATGCGCCACCCGCGCCGCCGCCGACAGCACGTCCCGCGCGCCGGACAGCGCGGTGACCGTGTCGCCGAGGCCGATTTGCCCGTTCAGCGCGATCGCTGGGGTCCGGTACCACTGCAGGTCGGCCATCGGCGTCGCGATGTCGGCCGCGACCAGCTCGCGCGGGCGCCGTTCGAGCCGCGCCAGAACCCCGACGATCTCCTGGAGGCGCCGCGCTCCATCCGCGAACCGGTCGCCGTCCGGCACGACGACCTCGTGGTCGTCCCCGAGGATCCAGACGGACGCGCCCCTCCACCGCTCCGGCTGCCGTACCCAGCCCGAGCTTTCGAGGTAGCCGCTGACATCGGCGGCGGACAGCTCCCCCGTCATGCTTCCGGCGCCCCGACCAGCTCGCGCAGCGCCTTCACGGTGAGGACGTCTCCCAGGGAAAGCCTCAGCGGGGGATGGCGGCCCGCATCGGGTTCGAGGATCGGGGCCTCCCCGTCGAACCCCCGGTAGTAGCAGAGCCTGCTGAGCACGAGGCCGTCGGTCTCGACCCGGACATAGCGTTCGGCATCCGGCGGCACGACCACCACGAACAGGTAGCGGGGAACCAGGAACGGCCCGTGGACGAGCTTGTTGTACTGAAGCTCGTTCAGCCCCCGGTAGACGAGTTCGCTCCCTTTGATCACGGGTGTCGACCATGACTTCACCTGAACCTCGATCGCGGGTGAGGCGATCAAGCCGCTCCGGCCCGGGTACTTGAACCCGAGGTCCACTCCGTCATGGTCGAGGTCGTCCTTGAAGACCAGCAGCCCGGCCGCCGATGCGAGCGCCCGCACATAATCCTCAGCGAACTTCCCCTGATGGTTCCGCTTCTCCAGCATCCGTCCCCTCCCCCGCGATGAAATATCACCATTCAGGGCATAGCGGCGAGATTCCCCACAAGTAATGAAACCGTCATCGTCGATCACTTAGGCCACCGATCGCGCTGATGCACCATAAGCAATTGTTTCGGATGAATAGTTGAGGTTATTCAGCCGTTTCTGAAGGTGGATAGGGCGGTGTGGAACGCTTCGGAGGTGGAGTCGGCTTGGGCCAGGGTGCCGGTGAGGAGGAGCATCCGGGGTGGGCGGGAGGAGTCGTAGAAGGTGGGTTTGTGGTGACGGAGGAGGGTTTCGCCGTCGCGGGGCCAGGAGAAGGACGGGCGGTTCAGGAGGGTACGGAGGACCTGGGTGGCCCTGTCGGGGTCGCGGTCGGCCAGCCGGCGGAGCGGGATCGGGGAGAGCCAGTCGGTGCGCAGGTAGTGGGTGAGGGTGTCGCGGTGGGCTCGGCGGGCGACGAGCTCCGGGTAGGTGAAGGCGTCCTCCAGGAGGCCGTAGTCGCGGTAGACGTACATGCCCTCGCCCTCGGCGAAGTGGAGGGCGGCGCTGCGCATCTGGTCCAGGTCGGGTGGGACGGACAGCCGGACGACCAGTTGCTGGAGCCGGCCGGCCCGGATCTGCTGCTGTTCGCTCCTGCGGTACTCGGTCAGACGGGAGAGCAGTTCGCTGCCGGCGATGATGACCAGTTCGTCCCCGAAATGCTCGAGAAACGCCTCACGGTGGGCGTTCACCGCGGCTCGGGCGGCGGCCAGCTTCTCGGGATTGCGGAACATGAGCTCGGGACTCTTGATCGCCTTGACGGCCGCGGCGTCGATGAGGGGCTGGCGGTCCGCCGGCAGGGTCATCATCGGGTTGTAGGTGAACAGCCAGCCGTCCGGAACCGCGACGACCAGTCCTGTGAGGAGCCATCCGGGGCGTAGCCGCGGCGGCAGAGGGAGATCCGGCGGCAGGAGGACGGGGTAGTCGAGATCGTCGAAGACACTACGGACGATCATTCGGTCGGGGCGGATCGTGACGACCTCGAACGTGCCGCTCACGGAGTCGCGCCAGCCGAGGACGAGTTCCCGGTCTTCGCCGGTCAGCGTGCGGGCGAACAGGTCGAGGACCCGGCTTCCGGTGGGCAGTTCCTCCGAGAAGGTGAACTCGCCGAGCACCATGCCCCGAAGGAACGGATCGTTCACCAGGCCGGGTGCGACCGGGCCGCCCCGTACCCGGGCGCACTCGACGACCGCCTCTTCGATCTCCCGCTGGTAGTGGTTCAGCGCGAACTGCTTGGCGTCCTCGATCAGGTCGGTGGCCTTCTTCATGGGCTTTCTCCTGGTTTCCGTCGGTGGGTTCAGCTGGGAGGTGTGGTGGGGAGGCCGGGGATGGTCGGGGTTCGGACGGACCAGCCGTCGTCGGCGGCTATGCGTTCGAAGACGCGGATCTTGTAGGCCAGCCCTTCGGGGGCGCCCAGGTCGCAGTGGGCCCGGGCTTCGGCCCAGTGTTCGGGTGAGCGGATGAGGGGGTGGCCGCGGACGGCGAGGTGGACGGAGAAGGTGGTGAGGGCGTAGATGGGGAGTGCGCTGCGCGGGCGGGCGGCCTGGAGGCGGCGGTGGAGCGGAGTCTCCGTCAGGGACAGGCTGTCGCCTTGGCGTCGGGCGACGAGCAGGGGGCCGTCGGGGATCTCGAAGGTGAGGGCCCCTTCCGCGTCGATCACCCGGTAAGGCGGCAGACGGCCGGCACGGGCGAAGGTCAGGCCGTGTTTCCAGGCCGTCGCCCACATGCCGAGGTCCAGGTAGTAGGTGACGGCGCGCTGCCAGACCCAGTCGGTGTCGAGGCAGATGCCGTCGAGACCCGCGGCCACGGCCTGCTCGTACACGGTGTTCAGCGCGCCCCGCGCATGGCCGCGATGACGTTCCCGTGGCAGCACGTACAGCGAGGACACGTGAACGGAGCCGAAGCCGTGCGGGTAGCGGTAGACCTCGATCGTGCCGACGTCGCCGGTAGGCCCAGTCAGCCAGAACCGGCGGCTGAACCGGCCCGTCCAGACGGCGGCCTTCCTGCCGAGCCTGGCCTCCCAGGAACGCACCGCCTTCGGGGTGAGCAGCGCGGGATCAAGGACCTCCCCGTAGGCGCCTTCGATCGTCGACGCCAGGTCGCAGAGGTCGAACCGGCGCCCTTCCCCGAACTCGACCGGTCGCAGGTTCTCAGCAGAAGCGAGCCGCTCAAGCACCCGCTTCACTTCTTCATCTCTCATCGGAACACCTCCGAGTAGTCGTGGTGACAGGAGTCGCACTGGGGGAACCACGGAGGACAGGGACGGCCGCATCGTTCGCAAAGCCCATGGCGGGACCGATGGCCGACCAGAAGCCGGACGACCGTCCGAACGATCCGTTCCTCGGCGGCCGCGACGTCCGGCCGGGTGAGGCCGCCGATCGGCCCGAAGGTTCTGAGGGCCACGCTCAGATCACGGACATATCGAGCGTCTGACTCGGCCGTGGCGAGGTCGCGGGATGTCCGGCGCGGAAGAGCGAGGTCTGCGCCGGCGAGGACGGCCCGCGCCGTCGGCGCGAAGGCCGGTGCGTCGGCATCGACGGGCAGCAGGAGAAGCCGCCAGAGATCGTGGGACGAACCAGACCACCGGGTGGTGATACCCGGGCCTGCTCCGACCGCCGCACGGACCACCTCCCAGCGCGCCTTCAGACGCGCGACCTCGATCGGCTCCAGTAAGCCGGGTAGCTCCGCCGCGGCGGCCGCCCATCCGTCGAGCGCGTAAGGGAGCTCGGCGCAGGTCGGATTCCCCAGATCGGCCCAGACAGGGGCGAGACGGGCACGGCGAACGGCCAGGTCCGTGGCGACGGAGCCGTTGGCCGCCGCCACTGCGCGCGCGACCAGGCCCCGATCGGCCGAGAGCCCGGGGACACGACTGGAGTAGACGCCGGTTTCGCCGGTGCCGTCCGTATTCCCGCGGCCGGCACGCCCCGCGATCTGGGCGGCCTCCCAGAGCCGGAGCGGCCTACGGCGAACGCCGTCGTACTTGACCGTCTCGGCGAAGGCCACAGCCCGCAGCGGAAGATTGACGCCGTGGCCGATCGCGTCCGTGGCGACGATGACGTCCGCCTCGCCGTCACGGAAACGGTCGAGCTGAGACCTGCGGACGTCCGGTGGCATCGCGCCGTAGAGGACGACCGCTCTCCGTCCCGCGTCAAGGAGTTCCCTGTGGAGGGCCAGCACCGTCTTGCGGCCGAACGCGACGACCGCTGAGCCCGCCGGAACGGTCCGCGCCGTCCAGGGACCGCGTTCCCCCAGGAGCGAGAAACGCTCATGGATCACGGTCTCCACCCGCACCGCGTCGGCGAGGAGCTCCCGCAGCAGCGGCCCGGCCTCGGCTGCGGCCGTGACGTGCAGAACCCGATAGCCGCCCGAAGCGAGAAGCCTGGTCCAGACATGTCCGCGTTCCGGATCGGCCAGCCAGTGCGCCTCGTCGACGACCGCGAAGTCCGCGGTGGGCGGGGCCGCCTCGGCGGTGCAGCAGAGGATCGGCGCACCCCGGTTGCGCTCCTCCTCCCCCGTCAGCAGACCGACCCGCTCGGCCCCGACCCGCGCCGCCAGACGATCATGAACCTCCCAGGCCAGCGCCCGGAGCGGCGCGCAGTAGACGCCTCTGCCGTTCTCGGCGAGCAGCCCGATCGCCTCATGGGTCTTACCCGAGTTCGTCGGCCCGAGCCGCAGCACGACCCGTTCCGGCGGATCGTCGCGAGCCGGAACCCGGACGCGAGCCCGCGCGGCCACCTCCCGCACCCGCTCCGCCGCCCGCCGCCGTCGTTCGGCCAGCCGCTCGGCCCCTGCCGCCGCCTCCGCCCTGAGCCCCTCGACGTCGCCCGCCCGCCAGTAGCGAACCGTGAGAACCTTCCCGTACTTACGGATCTCCGCAGCCGCCACGACCTCCGTCCCGGCGTTCCGCGCCAGGGTCCTGAACCGCGCCGCGCTGACACCCAGCAACGCCCCGGCCTCCGTGGCGTTCAGCCGCGTCTCCGCCGCCAACCGCCGCCGGAACCCCTCAAGATCCTCTAACGCCTCAGCGACCTTCTCTGCGCAGAACGACCGCCCTTCCCTACGCAGCAGCCCGCACTCCAGCGCGAGGCCCACCTCCCGCTCCGAAAGCCCCAGCAACTCCCGAACCTTCCGCCGCCCCACCGGACGACCCGCGTTCTTCTCCATCCCCCAACCGTACGAACCCCCACTGACACTTTCGGTGACCGATCCCGATCGACACCCGTCCCCAAGCCCACGGAGACGGCAGAGCCGACCTCGTAGCGGACGACCTTCCATAATGGCGGTATGGCAGATTCACGATCGTCGTCGGCCCGGGCCGCCAGGGAACAGCTCGGCGCCCGTCTGCGAAGGCTGCGTGAGGACGCCGGTCTCAGCCCGGCGGAGTTCGCCCGACGAGCGAAGTGGGCGGACACCTCCCTGGTCTCCATCTACGAGAAGGGGAGACGGACCATCACGTCCAAGCACGTTCGGCTGTGGTGCTCTCTCTGCGGGGCCTCGGAGCAGGAGACCGGGGACCTGCTGGCCGATCAGGCGAACGTCGCCAAGGTATGGACCACCTACCAGCAGCTGAACCAGCGAGGTCTCGCCCCCGCACAGAAGTCGGTGCGCGATCTCTTCGAGCGGGTCGAACTGATGCGCGTCTACCAGACGAGGCTCGTCCCCGGCCTTCTGCAGAGCGAGGAGTACGCCGCTTGCGTCATCAGAGCCGTGCGGGCCGAGCAGGGCGCCGGGACCGATGACATCGCCGAGGCCGTGGCCGAACGGATGGATCGGCGGGCCGCCCTGCATCGGCCCGACGCCCGGTGGATGTTCCTGCTGGAGGAGGACGTCCTGTGGCACCGAACGGTCCCTGTCGAGACCCATGTCGAGCAGTTGCGGCATCTGCTCGACATGACCCGGCATCCCTCCGTCTGGATCGGCGTCATCCCGCGCGCTCAGGAGCGCCTGAGCACGCGGGGGCTCGGCGTCTGGCCCGAGGAGCCCTTCACGATCTCTGATGAGAGCCACGTCAACGTGGAGCTGGTGTCGGGCCTGCTGTCGGTGACCAGCCCGGACGAGATAGCGCTGTACGTCAACGCCTGGAACCGGCTGTCCCGCCTCGCCACCCCCGGAAACCCGACCCGGGAACTCATCCAGGCGGCTCTCGACTCCCTAGGTCATCGAGGGTCGTAGTCGGCGTGCGGAACCGCCCTCCGCCAGGCCCGATCGAACACCCGACGGCAGCGGGCCACGACCTCGTTGTCGCTCACGAACAGTTCGTCGCTCAGCTCCGAGCCGTCACCCCGATGAAAATCGAACGCCACCACACGGCCGTCGATCAGCCAGAGGTCCGCGGTCGGCAGCAGCAGATCGAAGCTCTGCCGACGCGGAAGCCAGGCCACCGACTCCCCCGCCGCGATGTTCTCCTCCATCAGCGAGTGCTCCCACCTGACATAGTCGGAGACCGGCTCCGACACGACGCGCAGCCGGCGGAAGTCCACGCCGCGCTCTGTGAGCCCGCCGACCAGCGACACCCACTCGGCGCGGTCATGGACGCCGCTCCCGCCCGCGACCCACTCCTGGAAAGCGGCCGACGACGTGTCGTAGGAGTCCCGCGACTGGAGCCGGTAGACCGACCGCCGGGCCCCTCTCAGCAGGTCGAACAGCGACACCTCGTCGGCGCCGATGCGGCTCCGACGTCGGCTTCCCAAGGCCGCTTCCGCGAGCATCCCCGCCATCCGCGCGGGCAGCCACACCACCATCTCGTCGGCGCCTCGCGGGCTGTGCCCTTCGATCTCCGCCAGAATCGCGGGATCGTTCACGATCCTGCCCTGGAAGAAGAAATCCCCTGTGTCCGGCGCCACGAAGATCGCTGGACACTTCTCCAACGGTGATCCCGGATCCTTGCCGACGAACGTCAACCCCATCTTGCGACCCCTCTCGGACGTGCTGCTTGTGCCATCGGAAGACCATCACCCGGTCCGCCCCATGGTCAAAGAATCCGAGGACAAGGTGTCAAAAATAGTCAAAACCCTGGCCACCGGCTGTTTTCTCCCCTACGCTCGAGCCCGCGGAAGCGATCTTGGAGGCCGTCCCTGTCCCCAGCGAGGGGCGGACACGGGCGGCCTCCCTGATGGCCGGCCCGGGCGGTGATGAACAGGTCCGCCGAGATCCACGGTGCGCCGGATGCCCGGTCCTGACCCATACGGTGCGACGGCTGGATACCGTGGGGTGCGATGTCCGAGAATCCCGACCCTCGCCCGTTCGCCCATGTGGACGCACCCAACAGGGCGCGTTCGACCGGGCCGAGCGGGTCGTCCTGCGCGGGCCGGTTCGCGCGGAGTTCGGCGAGCAGCGCCGCCTTGAGCTCGCGGCGGATCCGTCGAGCTTGGCGGCGTAGGCCTTCAGCGCCTCGGCCAGGTGGTTGGCGACTGTTCGATGGCCGCGTCGAAGCCGGAACCCCCAGCCCGTTCCTGCCGCGCCGACCCGCCCCACCGACCACACCTGACGCACCTGCACAGCCCGGGTCTCGCTTCCTCAGATCCCGAGCTTCAGGCCGACGTAGGCGATTTGATGTTCCCGCCGGACGGATCCGGCAGGAAGTGGATGCGTCCAGCGCCCGGGGTGAAGCGGGCACCTCAGAACGCGTCTGGATCTCGATCCGCTCGGAATCGACCGGTTGGAAGTGCCGATGCCTTGAATGTACTGGTCAGAGCCACTACGCCACAATTACCACAACCAAACAGGCGATTGCTTGGCTGAGCGGAGAAGTCAGCCCAGTCCCCCCGTCGCCACCCAGCCGTTCCGCCGGCCATCCAGTGGTGCGACCTGATCACCCGGACCTACGAGCAGACCGACGGGTTCCTGTTCGGGCGGCGCACGTGCGAGCTGCTCGCGCGGTCGTGGGGCCACCGGCTTCCCTCCCGGGCGCTACCAGCTCCTCGCCGCGATCAACGCCGTCCACACCTCGGCCCCGACATGCCCTCCACCGACTGGTCCCAGATACTCGCACTCTACGACCACCTCCAGACCCTCGACCCGTCCCCATCGTCACCCTCAACCGCGCCATAGCCCTGGCTGAGCTCTCCGGCCCCGAACCCCACCTCTCCTCCTTCACCGCCTCGGCCGCCCCACCGGCTCCCGCACCTCCTACGACTGGGCCATCTCCACCACCCCGGCCGAATCAGCCTTCCTCACCTGCGCCGAGGCCGCCTCCCCTAGCGAGCGAAGTGCACAGCCCATTTCGATAACAGATCAAGGATCTCCCGACGGAACTTCGACCGTTCGTGTAATGGTCAGGTTGGTAATTTCGAGGAGGTTAAGTGGGGTCGGCAGGCGAATCGCTCCTAAGTAGATTGGCTCGGGGTTTCCTGGCGGATGGGCTCGCGCTGTGCGCCAGCCGCGGCGACCGACCAGACCTCATCCTGGCGGACCGCGTCTGCGGGCTGGTCGTTCTCGATATTGAGAGCGAGGAGTCCGACCCGACATCACGGGCTCCCTTTGCCCGGCTCAACCGGAAGGTCACCGATCTCAGGGAGCAATACCCGATCGTGGCGAGCCTCCGCCCCCATCGGCTGGTCGTCTTCGAGGGGTGTCCCGACTCGCTCCTCCCCGCGGCACCCGAAACCGCACCCCGAACCTTGGGGCTCGCGGACGTCTACTCCGGCGTGTGGCGGACCCGGCTCGAATCCCGTCCGATCAGCCCCAAGGTGCTGGGCGCCCTGCGCGCGGAGCTCTCGCCTGCGCTCTCCTTCGATCTGCGCTATCACCAGGGTACGAACGACCCGGGCCGAGCCGAGCGAGCATCCCTGCGGATCGAACTCGATGCCCGGCAGGCAGCCGCGGCGACTCTTCCCAGCAACGAAGTCCTGGTGCTGACCGGCTCTCCGGGCAGCGGCAAAACCCTCGTCCTTGCCAGCAGGGCCCGCCATTTGGCGACGCTCCATCCCGACTGGCGCATTGCCATGCTCTGCTACAACAACGCACTCGTGCCCCATCTGCAGGCTCTCGTGGCCGAGCATCCGAACATCCGGGTGCAGACATTCGCCAAATATGCCCACCAGTCGGGTCACCGTTTCGCCTTCGACACCGCTTATCGCGCCGACGCCGACTTCGCCGCCGCACAGTCCAAAGGAATCACGCCCGAGGTCGACGCACTCCTCGTCGACGAGTTCCAGGATTTCCACAACGGCTGGATCCGGTTCCTGCTCGCCACCGTTCGAAAAGAACGCGGCGGCACCACCCTCGCAGGCGACGACGGACAGGCGATCTATCGAGAAATATCACCAACCACCGCCCTTGTGGGGCGAAATGTCGACTATCTGGCTTTGGGGCACCCCTATCGGAGCACCAGGCAGATTCTCGAGGCGGCCTCAGCTCTTCAGCCAACGAACGCGTCATCCGAAGGGCTCGAGGGACAACCGGTAGAACTGATCTGGGCCCAGTCGTGGAGTGACCAGGCCGAAGCCGCCGCCTGGCACATCCGCCACATGATCGAGAGCGACGAGCGCCAGCCAGGCGACATCGCGATCCTCGTCACCCAGCGGCGGGGAACGCTCAAGCGACTGCTGACCGCGCTCTCAGCCGCCGGGATACCCCACCAGATAGAGGGAAAACCCGAGGCCGCGAACCCCACCGCGGACGTGCGGCGATCGAGCGTGCGCATCATGACGGTGCACGCGGCCAAGGGCTTGGAATTCGACGTCGTCATCCTCTTCGGCCTTGAGGCTCTGCCCTATCGAGGATCCCGCCCGCGCTCCCCAAGGCCGTGTCGGCTTCGTCGGCGCGACAAGGGCTCGCGATCAACTCCTGGTGACCTACACCCGAGCGAGTGGACATGTTGAGGCGCTCGGTAAGAGTCCGAGCGTCCACCGGTCCATCTGGCCCAACGACTACGAGGGATGACCATGGCCGAACTGTTCGTACTGGGCGAATACCAGGGACCCGGCGAGCGCGAGACTGCGGAGACCCTCGCCCGGGACCTTCCGCAGCACTGGTGCGTGCTGGCCGGACGCAAGCTGAGCGGGCCCGACCGCAGCGACCTTGATCTGGTCGTCGTGGGAGAAAGAGCGATCTTCCTCCTGGAGGAGAAGCACTGGGGACCTCGGATCGAGCTCGGAGACCAGGTCTGGCGGGTGCGCGGCGAGGAGCGCAGGAACCCCTTGGACCGCGTCAATCATCTGGCGCGGGTGCTGGCCGGGCAGCTGCGCGGACACGTTCCCGGTTACCGAACCGCCATCGGCGGACGTCGGATCGTGGTCGCGGGCATCGTTCTCTCCTACGAGGGTGTCGAACTGGCGCCGACCTCCGACTTCATCGACGGCGACGCGGTGAAGCGGCTCTCCGACGTGTCGACATGGTTGCGGCTCCGGGACGCGGAGTACGGCGCCGATCTGGGAGGGGTACGAGAAGCGGTCCTCCGCTTCCTGACCGGCCTGCCCGCTCGGGGATCCCTCCCTGAACGGATCGGCCCCTACCGGATCGTGCAGGAGATCGAGCCCATCGAGACCGCTCGCTGCTTCCACGCCAAGGACGGTGCCCGCACCGTCATCCTGCGCTGCTACCCGATGCACGGATGGGGCCCGGACCTTCCGCCGAGCGGAGTCGTCGAACGGGAACGTCTCGCCCTCGACCGGCTGGAGGAGCGCGACCGGACCTGGCAGATCCATCCGGCCTTCGCAGACGAGGTCCGTCAGTGGACGGTCGTCCCCGTCGTTCCGGCCAAGGGCAAGAACCTCATGACGTCCCTGCGGATCGCCGACCCGGAACGCACGGGGAACCGGCTGCCCAGGCAGGTCGCCGCCGATGTGGTGGCCGATGCCTTTCGCGCGTTGGGCGAAGTCCATGAGGCCGGGCTGGTGCACCGCGGGTTGTATCCGCGCCGTATCTACCTCGGGCGAGGGCTGCGTGTGAAATTCAGCGATTTCTATCTGGCGCGAGCATCCGGGGAACGGACCATCACCCCGGAGATGAATGCCGATGCCGATCCCGGCACGCCGTACCGCGCTCCTGAATGCCGGGTGAATCTGGCGATGGCCGGGCCCTGCTCAGATGTCTACTCGTTGGCTCTCGCGCTCAGCTGCTGGGTGCTCGGCGATCTGCCCGCAGAACCCGATGTGCGCGCTGTCCGGAAGGCCATCACCGCAGAACCGATGATCGGTGACGTCCTGGCGAGCTGCCTGGATGATGACCCCGGCCGAAGGCCCAGCGCCGAGGAGGCGGCCGAGCGGATCAGCGAGACACACACGGCCGGAGACCCGCCGACACCCGTGCCCGGGATCGAGACGTTCCAGGTCGGCGGCATCGTCGATGACCGGTACGAGCTGCGGCAGCTCCTCGGCCAGGGCGGCTTCGCCCAGACCTGGCGGGTCTGGGACCGGATGGCCTTGGCCGAGCGGGTCATCAAACGCTTCCACAACGATGACCTCGCCGAACACGCCCTGCGGGAGTTCCAAGCCGCAGATGTGATCCGGCACGACAACTGCGCCCGGGTCTATGACATCTCTCGGGAAGCACCCCGCTACCTCGTCTTGGAATACTTCCCCGGAGTCGACCTGCGCTACTTCTCAGCGCATCACGCACCCGACGCCGACCGGTACCGGTCGATCGCGCTGGATCTCCTCAGCGCCCTCGATCACCTGCACAGCCGGGGCATTCTGCATCGGGACATCACCCCGAAGAACGTGATCGTGACACCGGATCACCGCGGCAAGCTCATCGACTTCGGGGTCGCCGGACGACCTCGGACGACCACCGTGGTCGGCACCCCTCCCTACTCCGCGCCTGAGCAGAGCGCGGGGATGGGTGCGACGGCGCGCAGCGATCTTTATGGTTTCGCGGTCACGATGATCTACACGATGCTGCGGCGCTACCCGTACGGGGGCGATCCGGTGAGCGGCGAGGCGCGCCGGGAGCGGCTGGTGCCCCTCACCGAGGACGAGCGCCGAACGTGGGGAGCCCTCGGCGCCGCCATGCTGGACACGCTGTTCACCGCAGCGAGCGCCGATCCCGCCGAACGTCCCGGTTCAGCCGAGGAGCTGGCCTTCCGGCTGAGCCTGCTCGGCGAGATGAGCGAGACCGGCGGGGCAAGGGAGATCAATCCGACGGTAGACGACCTGCGCGGACTCTATCGAGCCAGCACGGTCGGGAACGGTGGAAACCGGGGTCTGGACGACGATTTCTCCCGCGATACCTACGTACCCACCCTGCTGGATGAGAAGCTGCTGCCCGCGATCGTCCGAGGAGACCCCCGGTGGGTCCTGCTGACCGGCAACCCCGGAGACGGAAAGACCGCGTTCCTGGTCAAGGTGGGCGAAACACTGCGCGCCCTCGGAGCCGAGATCGTGAGCGAAGACGCCCCCGGATGGCGGATGCTGCTGGACGGTCATGTGTTCATCGCCGTCTTCGACGCCAGCGAGTCCCACGACGGGAAATCCTCGGATGAGCTGATGCGCGAGGCGCTGCTCCCCGCACCGGGCGAGCAGCCGGACAAGCGTACGGCCCTGCTCGCGGTGAACGATGGGCGGCTGCTCCACTTCCTCGAAGCCTATGACGACGAGTTCGATGAGGAGGCGATGGCGGTACGCCGACAGCTGGAGGGCCGGCAGCGCCGCGACGATCCATCCGACGACCGCATCATCGTTGTCGATCTCAAACGGCGCACGCTTGCCCGCAGACCAGGCGGCGCGAGTCTCGTCAGCGAGATCCTCGGACGTCTCACCGCGGCCGAACGCTGGGCCGTCTGCGACGGCTGCCTGTCGCGGGCCGTCTGCCCGATTCGCCACAACGCCGAGGAACTACGGGGTCGCGCGGTGGACGGTGTGGAGGAACTCGTCGCCACCTCACATCTGCGCAGACAGCGCCGCGCCACCTTCCGGGACGTGCGGTCTGCCCTGTCCTGGCTGATCACCGGGGACAGGTCCTGCGCGGACGTGCACGAGGCGAGGGAGAACGGCATGGATCTTCGGCTCGCCGCCAACGCCCAGGTGGAGGATCTCGCTTTCGATCCCCGATCGGCCGACTACCTGATTCAGGAGTGGGCGGGCCTCGATCCGGCGGATACCGCCGCGCCCGACGTCGAACGCGCCGCACGCGGTCTCCTCGCGGAGCCGGCGAACTTCACCGAGGACGCGCGCATCCGGGCACAACGGCGGCTGTTCATCGGCACCTGGCGTCCGGACGGGCTGGACCGGGCGGCGGTCCGCGTGTACCGGTATCTCCATGAGTTCGAGGAGACGCTGCTCGAATCGTCGGACGACCCACCAGCGAACGCCAAGGCCCGCCTTCTCCTCGGGCTGAGCAGGCTCCTCGGAGCACCCGGCTACCAGGGCTGCGACCTCGCCCTGGCGGACCAGGGAGCAGAGGTCACCTGGGCGGTGCTCAAAGAGATCCCGGCTGCCGAGTTCACTCTCCAGAAGGTCGAGAGCCCCTCGGAATATGTGGAGTGGCGCCCGGAGGCACTTCAGCTCGTGCACGCCGGAGCATCCCTCACCTTGACGCTGGACACTTTCGAACTCGTCATGAGGGCCGCGGACGGCGACCTCATCGGTGACAGCACCGCCGATTCGGTGCGTCAGGAGATCGAGACCTTCGCGGCGGTGCTGCGGCGCAGCCCCGCGACGGCGGTCCGCATCGTCAACCCCGCAGGCGTCGCACGGCGTGCGGTGATCACCGACCGACGTATCGTTCTGGAGGCACCATGACGCTGGTCATCCCCAAGGAACTGAGAAAGATCGAGTTCACCGAGCTGACGCTGGTCGAGCTCAACGACATCGATCTCGACCGGTTGCTGCCCAAGCTCTGGGAGCTGATCGTCAAGCAGGGGCGGCTCTCCTCCGCTCCGAAGGAGACGGACGACGACGGCTACGACCGGTATCTCCATGCCCTCGCACACCACGACCGCCTCGAGGGATTCGCCGACGAGCACGGGATCAAAGTGCTGGACGGGTGGCTGCGATCCTCTGTCGTACGCATTGGAGCCAAAGGACGCGGCGGCAGGTCCGGCACCCAGATGGACTACGTGCTCCCGTTGACGATCGCGAGTTACCGTGGTGGCCTGCCCAGAACCCGCCGCCACCGGCACGCGCACACCTTGATCTACTTCTTGCTGGTCGAAGGGTTGAAGGCCCGCGGGATCGAGGCTCCGGAACGGAACCTGCGACGTCAGCTCGAACGCGCCGTGGGCGATGGGGTGACCATCGGTCCGGACGGCGCCTGGGCGCCGAGCTACGACGGTGCGGCGGACATCGACATCAACGCCCTGCTGTCCATCAGCTTCCTGGAGGGCTTCACCCCGCTCGGTCCGGGCCCCGCTGAAAAGAAGCAGCGCAGCAGCGTCGTACCGCAGGCGACGAGCGCCATGGGCGATGATCTTCTGGACTATCTCGCCGCCTACGGGGGACGGCTGACGCCGTCCGCGTTCGTCGACAGATTCGCGGCCCTGGTATCCCTGCGGCTGTTCCAGTTGCCGTTGCGCATCGCCCGTGCGGTGCGGCATGTCATCAGGACCGGAGAGAAGTCCGAGGACATGCGTGATGACGTGCCGGTCCACAACTCCTTGGAGCTCTACTCCGACTTCACCCGGGTCCGTGGTTCGGCTTCGGACACATTGGCCCGGCGCTGTGTCCAGCGGGACATGGACGTCATGCGCGGTTTCCTGTCCGACCGGCTGCTCCTGCGCTCGCTGCGTCAATCCATGTTCAACCTGAAGCGCGAAGGCGACGAGATCAAGGCTCTCCCCATGCCGGACAGCCTGGTCGCCATGGTCGCCAGGCGAGAGGACCCGATGGTCAGCGCCTACGCGAATCATCAGATGCAGATCATCGAGCGAGCGACCGAAGAGGATTCCAGCGGTACCGAGGAAGACCTCGAATACATCAAGTCGGTGATCTACACCAAGGAACCCCCCATCGAACAGCTCACCAAACTTCTGTTCGAGGGCCTCTCCGACGCGGCTCAGCGCAATCAGATGCACTGGTTCTGGCATACCGGCGGAGTGACGAAGCCTTACGGTCTGATCGATGGATCCTTGACCTCGCGGAGTTCATGGCGTTACGCCCCGTCCGACGACCTCCTCTACGCGCTCCTGCTCGCGTGCTTCACCAGCGATCAGGGGAACAGCCGCCGCAGAAGGATGCCGATCTCGGAACTGCTGCGGATGCTGCGTGAGCGGTTCGGGATCCTCATCGACCGTCCGCCGACGGATTTCGACAGCGTCGACCACCGCGCGGCCGCCGCCGAGAACCTCGAGGCGTTCAAACGCAGACTGAGGCTGCTCGGTTGTTTCGAGGGGCTGAGCGACGATTTCTCCGCCCAGTTCGTCCGCATCCCCATGGAGCTGAAATGAACATCGGCCTCCCCCGCATCTTGATAGCGCGCATCGCCGCGACCCTTGACGGCCACCTGCGGAACCGAGGTGAGGGCCATTGCGTCCGTGTCGATGATCTCTCCGCCGTGGACGCCACAGCCCTCGCCGAGACCACCGCGGAACTCCACTCGAACCGTGCCGTCCACGTGCTCTCACCGGATCCCCTCGGACGGCTGGAGATCGCGATCGACCGTGCCATCGAGCTGCGGAACCGCAAGGAGCGCCAGCTGCTCCTGCTGGTCCCGGCGGGGACCGGTCACACGGCCAGTTCACTGGACAACTCGTTCGAGCCGCTGCCGCTGCTGACCTTGTTGGCATCGGTGACCGACGCTCTGGAGAAGGATCTGCTGGAGACATCGGCCGGTCCCGTACTCACCCAGGTCAAACGGGTGCTCGGCAGAGACCTCCAAACGGAGCCCTGGGCAAGGTTCCTGAGCGCCGTCGTCAACGATCCCAGCGAGCTGTCGGTCGGGCGGGAACTCTGGCGGGTCGGCCTCATTCCGGATCTGTCGGGCGAGAGATTGGCCGAGCGGCTGCCGCGGAACGCGAAAGCGGTCGCCGCCATCGCCCGACCTGCCCGGACGACCTCACGAGTGATCGATCGGCTCGTCGAAGCGCAGATCAAGGAGGGCGAGTTCCGTCGTGCCATGACGTCCTTCCTGGAACAGCAGGAGGCCGGCGCGCTGGCCAACCCGACCGTCTGGGCTCAGGCGATCGGTGAGCGCCCTGCCGCGGACCTCACCTTCGACCGGTGGCCGCTCGTCGAGATGCAGCAGACCAGCCTGGAGCAGATCAAAGTCCTGCCGTTCGTCAAGCCCAACGGTCAGGTCGATCCCCAGGCCAAGCTGCGTCAAGGAGACGACGGACAGCTGTACTGCGATGTGACGCCCGACCGCCCGGGCAAGATCGTCGTCAAGTGGACCACGGAACCGGCCAAGACCAGTGCCGTCGCATCCTGGCGGATCGAACTGGTGCCGCCCGCCGACCTCCGCTCGATCGATACCCCGCCGATAGCCGCCACCAAGGCGAAGGGCACGGCACGCCGCACCACCCTGAGCATCTCGGTGACGGAGGACGATCTCGCCGAGGGGACGCTCTTCGTCGTCCAGGTCCGCGCTCAGGACGCCGATGGCAATGACCTGGGACTGCCGGACGGCTCCGTCGCCGAGGCGGAGAGCGACCAGTTCCAGGTCAGGCTGGACGACCACGCTCCCGAGCCGGTCTCGCGAGCGGCGGGGGCGGCATCCTTGCCGGAAGCCGTGCTCGTCGTGGCGGTCGAGAACGGCGGCGAGCTCTCAGAGAGCGCACCGGTGTGGGACGCCGACGGGCAGCTGTTCGACCTGCGGATCGGTGGCCGCAGGACCCAGGTCCGGGTGTCACGGGTGATCACCGGCCTGCAACGCCGACTGATGGCCGACCCGCGTGAGGCCGTCGCGTTCGAGGCGATCTCTCCGCTCGGCGAGCCGATCGATCCGGACCAAGCAGAACGACGGCCCTTGGAGATCCCGTCCGCGTTGGCGGAGCACCGCCGGAAACTGCTCGCCGCTCTCGCCTCACATGCCCCACGTGACGTGGTGGAAGTCCTGGCCTGGGACGACGACCTGCGAACCGAGGTGAGCGTCTATGTCCGTAGCTACAAGCGGGCGCTCGACGGCGGCGATACGTCGACACGTTCGGCTCTGCTGCGGATGGACACCTTGGTGCTGCACGTCGGCACGGGATCTGATGCCGTGTCCGGACTCGTCCTCCTGCCGATCCACCCCATCCGGCTGGCCTGGGTCGCCGCCCACGACCGGATCTTGAGGGAGTGGGCCGAGGAGCTCGGTGGCGCGGGCGGCGACAAGGCCGATCGCGCGCGCCGGGTCGATCTCGCGATGGTGTCCCGGCTGTCACCGGCGAACCTGCCCTTCGTCACCATCGACCAGTCGGGTGCACCGTACGTGCATGCCGAGGAACTGACCCATGGCTCGGCGCTCTATCTACCGCCGGACACGACTGAGCCGCAGTCGGCCGCGGACGTCATCTGCGGGGCCATCGACGTCGTCCGAGTCAACGCCCACCTGTCGATCGCGTCCCAGACCATCGGTGAGCGAGTGCGCAGCTACCTGGACGCCCATCCTGGAATCGGCGCCCTGAGGATCATGTCGGTCAATCCGGGATCGGGAGCGGTGCTGGCACGGGCGCTCGCCCCGATCGCGCTTCCCGAGGAGCCTTCCGCCCAGAACACCCAGCCGGCGGAACCCCAGCGGATGGAGATCATCGCGTACAGCGATCGGCTGCCTTACACCGATCCGATCGCGGTTCTTCGAGAACTGCAGCGCACCGTCGCGACGAGCGAGACCCGGCGCAGAGCCACCCATCTGGTCCCGCCGATGGGATTGGCCGCGCGTAGCCTGGCGAGGCTCGCCTCGGACAAGGAAGGGCACCACCTGGCCGTGGTGCAGGACCTGGTCACGGGGAGGATCACCGGTTCCCCAGCTCCACCCGACGCGTGGACTACGGCCTTCCAGGACCTGCTGACACCTCTGCGGGCGGAACGCGCTCTCGACGGCGCCGCAGAATGGCATGTGACACCGGCGCTGAAACCCCGGCGCAGCGGACGGATCGAGACGGACATGGTGGAGGCCCACCGCTCCCACCAGAAGGCCGCCGCGGCGGTGCTGGGCCTGACATCCGACGTCCCCGCCCTCTCCATCCGGCTCGGGCAGGCCGACCTGGCACAGATCCGGGCCGCTCACCGGCGTGCTGACTGGGTCGTGACACTGGATCGGGGGTTCGGCGCGGCACTCTTCGAGGAGACCACGCGAGGCACCGCGGACGACGGCCGCTACCTCCTCGACTACACGCCGGACTTCCTAGAGGGGTTCGACGGGAAGATCACCGTGACCACCGCGCATCACGACGAGGTCCGGCGCATCTTGGCCGAAGCGATGAGGAAACTGGGTTTGACGGGAGACGACCCATCGGTGTCCCTTGTCCTCAACCGGCTGCTGCTCGTCTCCGGACGGCTCGCGCTCCGCCTGCTCCGGGAGACTTCGCTGTCGGTCGAAGCGGTCAGTCTCGCCGCCGTCATGGCCCATCTGGAACAGCGAGGCCGGCTCGCAGGAAAGATCGTCGTTCCGGTCGACGCCCACCCCGAGATCTTCGGTGCGCGACCGGTGCAGGAAGGATCGGCCCGGCGCTGCGACCTGCTGCTCGTACAGGTCACTCGACGCTCTCTGCGGATCGAATGCATCGAGGTCAAAGGCCGAGGCGCCGCGCAGCTGCCGACGTCGCTCGCCGACGAGATCGTCGACCAGCTGGAGAACACCGAACGGGTGTTGCGGCGCCAGTTCTTCATGACGGACCCGCCGCGGCTCGACGGCGCCCTCCAACGAACTCGGCTCGCGGGCCTGCTGCACCACTACGCGGAACGGTCGGCCCGCTACGGCCTCCTTCCAGCGGACAAGCTGCCGGAAACCCATCGGAACATCGATCGCATCGAGGAGTCGGTCGAACCCCCGGAGATCAGCATGAAGGGCTTCGTCATCAGCCCCGATGGCACCGGCGGTTTTCCCGCCAAGCACCGCAATGTGTCGATCGCCGTCTTGACCGCTGAAGACCTGGGACAGGCCGGCTTCACCACGATCAACCCCGCGGCCGCCCCGATCCCCCCGAGCGAGACGACCCCGAACGAGACGACTCCGCCGCCGGCCGAGGTCCCTCGCCCCGCCGAAGCTCCCGCACCACGATCAGAAGCCGAGAAGCCACCGCCTGAGGAGGACACCCCCGTACCCTCAACGATCAGCGTCGGATTGGGACTCGATACCGGCGGCGTCGAGGTCTCCTGGAACATCAGCACCAAGGGCAGCCCGCACGCCTTCATCCTGGGCATCCCCGGGCAGGGCAAATCGGTGACCACTCGTCGGATCATCCGCCAGTTCGCCGAACAGGGCCTCCCCTCCCTGATCCTGGACTTTCACGGCGACATGGCGATCGACCCCCCTCCCCGCGCCCAGATCGTCGATGCGGCGGACGGTCTCCCGTTCAGCCCCTTCGAGCTGTCCTCCACTGATCCACGAGTGATCGCCGAGACCGCATGGGAAGTCTCGGAGATCATCGGCTATGTCTGCGGCCTCGGAGAGATACAGCGCAATCATGTCTACGACGGCCTGAAACGCGCCTACGAGACCGCAGGCGGCGTTCCCGACATGGGGCTCGTCGCCGACCAGATCGGGAAGGTCGAACAGGCCGCACGTGGCAAGAACGCCAGAGACCGCCTGCGCCCGTTGACGGATTTCGGGCTGTTCGCCAACTCCCCGACCGAGGCGTTTCTCTCCACGTGGAGTGCGGGCATGGTCGTCGATCTGAGCAGACTCAAGCTGGAGACGGTCCAGCTGGCCGCCGGAGCCTTCCTCCTGCGAAAGATCTACCGTGAGATGTTCCAGTGGGGTCCTGCCGATGCGCTGCGCCTCGCCGTCGTCCTTGACGAAGCACACCGGCTGGCCGGGGACATCACCCTCCCCAAGCTCATGAAAGAGGGCCGCAAGTACGGGATATCCGTGGTGGTCGCCAGTCAGGGAAGTGCCGACTTCCACCGCGACGTGCTGGCCAATGCGGGGGCGAAAATGGTCTTCCGGACCAACTACCCGGAATCGCGGACGACGGCCGGATTCCTTCGCGGCCGCGACGGTGACGATCTCAGCCGGCCCATCGAGCAACTCGCCGTCGGATGGGCCTACATCTCCACTCCGGAGCACGTCCAGGCGCGGAAGACGGCCATGCACAACGCGTGAGCAGGAGGACCGCCGTCTCCTCCGCCGGGTGGCCCTCGCCCAGCCAGCCGCCGAGCCAGCGGCGCGCGAGGCCGACCTGGTCGACCCGGCCGGGAAGACCGCCGCGATCGAGGCGATCGCGGGACGTCCACCGCAGCACCGGGCAGGCGCAAGAGCAGCCATAGTGACGAGAACGGCGATTGCGGCGAGGTGGGGGCTGTGCGGCGGGTCATCGCGGTGCGGGATGCGAAGCAGCCTGGGCGGGGGCATCTGGTCGTGTCGCAGGGTGTGTGGGGTGGGTTGTTGGAGGGGGTCAGGGCAGGGCGGTGAGGAGGCTGGCGGCGTAGAGGGCCAAGGGGCTCTGGGACGCCACCGGGGACAGGACGTCCAGGAGCGGTGGCAGGGGCGTCTGGAACGGAAGGAGCGCGGCGTGGACGGACGCCGCGCTCGGCGGGCGGGACGCCGGGGTCTTCGCCAGGAGCGACCACGTCAGGTCGGCCAGGGGCGGCGGGACGTCAGCGCGGGTGACGCGCGGAGGTGGGGTCTTAAGGGTGTGCTGGATCTCGTCCATGGGGGTGCGGGCGGTGAAGGGGCGGGCACCGGTGAGGAGTTCGTGGAGGAGACAGCCGACGGCGTAGAGGTCCGAGGAGGCCGACGCCGGAGCATCCTCGAAGAGTTCGGGGGCCAGATAGAGAGCCGTGCCGGGGAGTTCGCCGCGCGTCGTGATCTGGGAGTACTCCGGGACGCCCGAGGTCGTCGCGACACCGAAGTCCAGGAGTTTCAGCGCGCCGTCGCGGGTGACGATCAGGTTCGCCGGTTTGATGTCGCGGTGCACCAGCTGCTCGGCGTGGGCGGCGGCCAGCACCGCGCAGACCTGGGCGGTGACGAACACCGCCCAGGCGACCGGCAGCGGGTCGTTCTCCGCGATCAGGTCGGCGACCGTCACGCCTTGGACGCGCTCCATCACCGTGTACAGCGTGCCGCCGTCCGTCCCGTGGTCGTACAGCACCGGCACGCCGGGGTGCCGCAGCCGGGCGGTGATCCGGGCCTCCCGATGGAAGCGCCGGACGGCCCGCCCGTCGTCGCCCAGCAGGGCGGACGCGATGAGCTTCACCGCGACGGTCCGGTTGAGGCGCAGGTCGACGGCCTCCCATACCTCGCCCATGCCGCCGCGTCCGATCGGCCGCGACACCTGATAGCGGTCGGCGATCTTCCTCATGGCAGGAACCGGCTTTTCTCCCCGTGCCAGGTGATCGCGACGGTGTCGCGGGCGCGGGTGACGGCGACGAACAGCAGTGACCGCGCCATCCGCTCCTCGCGCCGGTAGCGGACCGGGTCCGTGTCGGCCCACTGCTCGATCCGCTGGGCCGGTACCAGACCCTCCCCCGCACCCGCGATGATCATCCGCTGGTATTCGAGGCCCTTGAACCGGTGCATGGTGCCGACGTGGACGGCGTCCCGGACCTTGGGGCCGTCGGAACCGATCGCGGCGGCGACGATCCCGGCGCGGCCGAGACGGTTCTCGACCTCGGCGACCATGTGCCGTTCGGGCACGCAGATCCCGATCGAGGCGGGCGTGATGTCGTTCCACCCCCGCACGCGCTCGACGATGCCGTCGAGTTCGGCGTCCCAGGTACGGTAGCCGTGCAGTTCGGGGTCCGCGCCGCGGAGGACGGACCGGTATCCGGCGAGGTCATCGCTGCCGTCGTCGAGGTCGTCGAAGTCCGCCCCGCCGAGGACGCCGACGGCCGCGCCGAGGATCTCGTGGGTAGTGCGGTAGCTGAGCGCCAACCGGGACGACCGGCCGCGGATCTCGATGCCGAGGCTGCCGAGCGACACCTGGTTGGCGTAGATGCGCTGATGGCTGTCGCCCGCGATGAACAGGTCGGCGGGCCCGTGCGGGATCATCGCGCGGAGCAGTTTCCAGTGGGCGGCGCTCAGGTCCTGGGCCTCGTCGATGACGGCGTGCCGGAACCGGGGCCGCAGCCAGATCCCCGACTCCCGGTGGATCTTGTAGGACGACACCTGCCCGGCCTCGTAGTCGGCGAGCGCCCTGGCCCGTTCGGCTTCCAGCCGGGCGGCCCGCTCGGCGACTTGCCGGTATGTCCACAGGCCCTTGTCGTCGAGGCGTTTGACGAACCGTTCGACGAGCTGCCAGATCTCGGCCCGGTCCTGCCGGGTGATGGCGCGGCCCCGGCCTGGTCGGCGGGCGCGGAAGTAGTCGGCGCGGGTGGCGACGGCGTGGCCGAGGACGACCTGCGACCATTCGGCGTGCAGGAATTCGGGGTCCCAGCGGCCGTCGCCCTGCTCGGTGAGCATGTCCTCCCATTCGCGGATCGCCCGCTGGTCGTCGATCCACTGCCGGCGGTCGCCGCCCGCCGACTCCGCGACGATCTGGGTGGCGAGCCGGTCGATGTTGACGATCTCGACGCGTTTGAGCACGCCAGGACCGGCCAGATCGGTGAGTCGCTGGCGCAGGTCGGCGGCCAGGTTCTTGTTGAACGTGGTGAGCAGCACGTCCTTGCCGTCGCCCGGCGGGAGCTGCTCGACCAGCTGCCGCACTCGGTGCAGCGCCACGATCGTCTTGCCGGTGCCGGGGCCGCCGCTGACCCGGGCGGGCCCGCTGTACGCCCGCTCCACGATCTTCCGCTGGGTGGGGTGGAGGAAGATCCGCCAGCGGCCGAAGTCGCCGTCCTCCAGGACGCTCTGCAGGGCGACGTCGTCGGTGGTGACGGCGGTGGCGGGCCGGGTGAGCGCGGAGGCGTAGTCGTCCTCGTCGATCTCCTCGTCGGCGGCGACCGGCGCGGTGATCTGTTCGAGGATCTCCTCGGCGGTGCGGCCGTCGAAGAGGGCGAGCAGCACGTCGCCGGTGAGCTGCGGCGCGATCTCCACCAGGGCCAGGAGTTCGTCCTCGGCGGCGAGCTTGAAGATCAGCGGGATCAGCGGTTCGCTGACGCCCAGCTCCACCAGCTGCTCGGCGGTGACATGCGCGAACAGCCCGACAGGCGGACGTTCGACGGCTGCCTTCTCCGCGGTCCGCTCGACCCGCTCCTCGGCGGCGACGAGGTCGAGGAACTCGATGCCGCCGGTGACCGGGTTGATCTGCGGACGGAATCGGTCGAGGTTCTCGTACACCTCCTTGCGGTGCTTGACCGCGACGAGGATGTAGTCGCTACCACCGGCGTGCAGGAGCAACGCCCGGTAGTCGGCGTTGACGCGCGCCGAGTGCAGGCGTTCGCCCTTGAGCGCCTTGAAGTGCAGCGACGGGTTGGCGGGGTCGCGCCGGAACTTGTGCTGGAAGTCGTAGATCGCGCCCTTGACGTCGCGCGGAAGCTTGAGGATCTCCTTGTCGGCGCGGTCGAGCATGCGGAGTCTCGCGGGCACGGTCACTCTCCCCTGATCCGGCGGGCCAGCTCGGCGGCCGACCAGCCTCTGACGTCGTCGACGGCCCAGCCCGCCTCGGCGAAGGCGGAATTCCGCCGGTGATCCTCGTCTGTGTCCCCGGCGAGCACCAGGGCTATCTTCTGCTCGGGCCAGACGAGCTCGGCGCACCAGGCCTGCTCGCCGAGCTCGTAGCCGACGTCCTCGGTCGCCGGTGCGGGGACGCCGAGCGCGGCCAGTTCCCGCGCGAGTTCGGCAAGACCGGGCTCGTCGGGGGCGAGGAGGTCGTAGATCTCCTCCCAGCGTTCGTCGAGGACGGCGTCGATCGCGGTCTCCAGCGCCCGTTCGACGGGGCTGGCCGTGACCGGTTCCTCCCCGTAGGCCAGCTCGGCGTCGAGCGGGACGAGCGCCAGGGTCCGGTCGAGGCGTTCGCCGCCCGCGACGGCCAGCATCGCCAGATCGGTCGCGTCGAGGCCGGAGACGGCCAGCTGGACGGCCTCTCCGTCGCCGCCGGCGAGGAACTGCAGGATGTTGCTCCAGAACAGCCACGCCGCCCACTGCCTGCGGTGGGTGGCCTCGTCGGCGACGGCTTCGGGCCGGTCGTCGACGGCGACGAGGGCCGTCCAGACGTAACCGGTGCGCCGTTCGACGGTAGCGACGATCGGCAGTCCGGAGACGTCGAAAGCGCGGATCACCCGGACCCCGGACGGGTCGGCGCCGGGCATCGGCTCACCGCGCAGCGCCGCGCCCAGCGCCTTCGCGGCGTCGCCGTGCCGCACGACCGCCTGGTCTCCGGCGGTGACACCCGGCAGGAGACCCGCGATCGCGGCCTCGGCCCGCCACTGCCACAGCAGCGGGTCGGGTTCGCTGAGAAACGCCAGGAGCATGTCGACGGGGTTGGTCCACACCGTCCGCGCCAGTTCGGCGGGATCCCGATCGGGCGCGACCATGCCGTAGATCTGCCGGGCGGCCATCTGGGCATTGTTGAGGTAGGGGGCGCGCAGCGGCTCACCCGCCGGGACGGGGCCGTACGCGCGGCTCTTCCACTCCTCCAGGTCCTCCCAGGTCAGCTGGTGGACGTAGCGGCCGTGAGCGCGCAGCTCAGTCCGCTTGCGGGCGTCGCTCGCGAGCCGGTTGACCTCGGGCGCGGCGTGGTAGTCGTAGCCGTCCAGGTAGACGGCGACCTCGCAGCGCGGCCCGTCGACCCGGTGGAACAGCACGTCGGGGCGGGTGCCCTCGATGGTGTTCTGGAAGGTGACCCGCCAGCGGACGAGCCGCCCGTCCGGGCCGTCGATCCGCAGGTCGCCGGTGCGGTGGCCGCGCGGGGCGCGGTCGCCGCGCTCGAAGGTGCCCGGCGTGTCGGGACGTCGCGCCCATGCCTCGACTCCCGCGAGGAAGCGGGCCTCCAGTTCGCTGCCGATCAGGTCCCACAGCGAGATCAGGTCAGTGGACGGCACCTTCGCCGTCCCCCATTCCTCCAGCAGGTCGTCGAGCATTGCCAGGGCGAGCGCCCGGTCCACAACCGGGTACTCGCGGGACGGGACGTGCGCGAGCAGGCACCGGTGGCAGGCCGCCTTGAGTGGGTTCTCCCGGCAGGGGCAGTCCCGGAGGATCGCGTGGGCGGCGGCGAGGACCCCGTGGAACTCCGCGGGGTCGGCGAGCCGGTGCAGGTAGCCGGTGCCGCCGGGCAGGGTGTCGTGCAGAACGAGGAACCGGCGGACGCGCTTGGTCCTCCGGTCGGGCATGGTCGCGGCGACGATCTGCAGGTGGTCGGGGTCACCGCCGTACTTGGCGGCGATGCCCGCGTGCAGGGCCGCCTTGAACGACGCCGTCCGCTCCTCGATCAGCAGCGTGGACACCGGCAGCAGGATCCGGATCGCCTCAGTGCGCAGCTCGTGCGCGAGGATCAGCGGCACGTGCTCGACGTCCTGCGATGAGCGCCGGTGGATGCACCACTGCCGGTGGTGGCGCCGGGTCGGGTCGTTCAGCGACGTCGCCAGCAGCGAGCCCTGGACGCCGCGGGCGGGCGGCCCGTCGAGGGTGGTGCCGCCGCAGACCGGGCAGGTGTGGAACGGGTTGACCAGGACGTCCTCGCCGGCGAACCGGTCGACGGCGGGCCGGTCCTGCCGGGACGGCCCCAGGTTGAACGTCCGGATCACGGCGTTGCGGGTGAAGTCGGCGCCGAACGTCTTCGTCTCATGCCGCCAGGAGTCCCGGGCGAGGTCGGCCGGGTCGATGTCGACGGCCACGGCCCGCTCGTAGTAGAGGCGCTGCCGGTCGTCGTGGTCGTCGCGGATGCGGGCGTCGTCGCGCCGGTCGTGGGAGGTGACCCGGACGGGCTTCAGCACCCGGTGCAGGTGCTGGACGCCGCCGATCGCCGGTTCCTCGCAGCGCGGGCAGGCCGAGGTGTCGGTCTCGGCCAGGTGAGTGCGGACGTGCCCGCAGGACGGGCAGATCCGCCACGCCTCGTAGGCGGGACGGCTCGGCGTGCCGATGTCCAGACCAGTGATCTTGTGCTGGTAGCCGAGCAGGTAGAAGGAGTTGCCGGGGGCGAGCTCGGTCAGCGCGATCCGCGAAGACCGCTGGTACTCGCGGACCTCGGTGTGGTATCGCTCGTTGCCGCCCGCGCTCTCGTCCTCCCAGGTGAGGGTCGCCTCCAACGCGGTGGTGGAGTCGACCAGCGAGTAGTTCGGCAGCAGCCCGAGCTCCACGAGCGCGTTCTGGGCGTTCTGCCGACCGATCTCGCTGATCCGCTTGGCGACGCCGCGCCGTTCCGCGCGCAGCGCCTCCCGGGCGGTCTTCTCGGCGGGGGCCATGTCGGGGAGCGCGTCCCTGGCCTCGTCGATGGACCGGAGGCGGTCGCGGAGGTCGGCGAGGCGCTCGTTCCAGACGCGCCCGGCCTCTTCGACGGCGTCCGCGAGACCGGCGCGGGCGTAGGTCTCGAGTTCGGCGCGGGCCTCAGGGAGGACGGCGCCGGGGAACAGCCGCAGGAAGCTGCCGACGAGCGTCTCCGCGTCGGCGAGGGCCGCCGTGGTCAGCAGGGCGAGCCAGCCGGTCTCGCCGAACAGCGCGGCGGCGACCCGCGGCATCGGCGGCACGCCGGCGAGCCGGCCGCGGGCCGTCAGGTCGACGAGGTGCGCGACGTACTGGCGGCGCAGGATCTCGATCGCCGACAGATAGCTGCCGGGCGGCACGATCTCCCCGGCGATCATGTCGCGGGGCTCGTCGAGGTAGTAGAGGTCGCGGGGGCCGCTGCCGACGAGCGTCACCAGGAAGGCGTTGCCGCTCTGCCGTCCCGCGCGTCCGGCCCGCTGGACGTAACTGGCCGGATTGGGCGGCAGCGAGGCGAGGACGACGGCCGACAGGTCGCCGATGTCGATGCCGAGTTCGAGCGTCGCGGTACACGACAGGACGTTCGGGTCGTTGTACCGCTCGCCCTCGCGGAACCGCTCCTCGACGATCTCGCGCTGCTTGCGGCTGAGCGGCCCGGCGTGTTCGGCGGTGACGACCCGGAACATCTCGTCGCTCGCCAGATAGAGGCGCCGGTAGTAGTCGCCCACGTGGCCCTTGCCGCCGCCGCGCGTGTTGAGATGCCCGGCGCACCGGTAGCGGGGGCAGGGCTGGCCGAGCCAGTCGTCGACGAGGCTCGGGTGGACGGTCTGCGCCCACGCGCACCGGTCGCAGCCGACGCCCGCGTCGTCGACGTCCGCCCCGGTGAGCTTGCGGATCTGGATGTGGCCGGGCTGGAGCCCGTAGACGCGGGTGGCGCCGTCGCCGGCGGTGCGGACCGAGATGATCCCTTCGGCCGCGAGGATCGGCAGGATGCGGGAGAGGTACTCCCCCGCCATGCCGCGCGGCAATGTCAGGCAGCGGGCCGCCCAGTCCTGGTACCAGCCCTGAGCGGAGTCGATCCGGTCGAACTCCGATCCGCGCTTACCGCGGTCGATCAGGAAGGTGGGGGCGGACAGCCCCTTGGGGAAGGCGGGCATCCCTTCGGGGCGCTGACCCCAGATGGCGCGGAACCTTCGGGTGCCCGCGTTGTCGATCCATGCCTCCAGCCAGGCGTGCTTGACGCCGCCGCGCACCCGCATCCGCTCCAGCAGGCCGCGCACGAACGCCAGATACCGTTCGGGCGTGGCGAGCTCGACCATGCCGGGGATCTGCTGGTGGACGTCGCGGGCCGCCTTCACCAGCTTCCCGGGGTCGGGGATCACGACCTCGACGGCGGCGGTGCGGGTGAGTTCCAGGGTGCGGCCCTGCCGGGATCGCAGGCCGAGCTCCATCACGGTCGCGAACGCCAGGCGCTGCGCGATGAGGTTCCAGGCGTCCGGCGAACCGGTGGTGGACTGGCCGAGGATCTGATCGACCTCGTCGAGTTCGTGCAGGTCGGGCGGGACGACGGCGGGCAGCACCGCGGAGTCGCTGGCGACGGCGACGAGATCGGCGATCAGGTCGTTCAGCCGGGTCGGGGTGACGGCGTCGAGCCGGGAGGCGAGCAGGCGGCGCAGCGAGAACGTGTAGGAACGGTTGGCGACGAACCCGGCCCGGTGGGCGGCGTCCTGCACCGCGTCGTTGAACATGAGGGTCTTGCGTTCACTCGGGTCGAGCTGGCGGCCCGCGAACATCTGAGTGATCGCCACCGAGGCCAGCGACGCCAGTCCCGCGCCGAGGAACCGGATGCCCTCGTCCAGACCGCAGGCCGGGCACCGGTCGGCCTCGGCGGCGGCGTCGGCCTCCCGGTCGTTGCGCAGATCGGTCAGGACGAAGATCTCCTCGCCCGTGCCGTGGGCGTCCCCCTCGGTGACGGGACGGACCCGCTCACCGTTGAACGCGCCGAGTTCCTTCGGCAGGTCGGCGAACTCGGCGGCGGTCGCCAGCAGCAGCGCCCTGACCCGTTTCTTCTCCGCGCCGACCACCGCCTTGTAGATCCGTTCGGGCTGGGTGACGAGGTCGTTCGGGTTCCGTTCCGGCGAGTAGGCGGCCCAGCCGGACCGGCCGCAGTGCCGGCAGTAGACGGCCGGGAGCAGGGCACGTCCGGTGACGCTGGCGGCGGGAAGCGTCTCGTCGGTGACAGGCGGCTCGCCGATCCAGCCGAACGCGGGCTGCCGGTGCACCAGGCGCAGCAGCCGCGACACCGCCCGCACCCACATGTGCGTCTCGATCAGCAGGAACGGCCGGTCGGGCCGCTGCGGGTCGCGGGCCGCCGACAGGACGGCGATGAACTGCGCGAGCGCGTCGGCGGCGACCTGCGGCGACTGCTGGATGGTGGCGCCCCAACCGTAGGCGCCGGCCCCCGACAGGCCGCGGATCAGCTCCAGCGAGGTCGCGGGCCCGTCCTTCAGCAGGTGAAGGACAGCCTTGGTGAGGATGTGGCCTTTGAGCAGCCCGCCGAGTTCGGCCCGCTTCTCGTCGGTCTCGGTCAGCCCGCGCAGGCCGGTGACGGCGAACGCGGCGGTGTCGAGGGCCTTTGGGTCGAGCAGGGGGTTGCCGCAGCTCATCAGCTCGCGCGGGCTCGGCAGCGGCAGCAGCTCGTTGAGCTCGATGAACTCCTCGACCGTCTGCCGGTCCTCCGTGATCACGGAGCCCTCGTCGAAGTCCCGGCCGAAGATCTCCTTGGCGACGGCGCGGATCGGCGCGCTGTCGCCGCCCTCGCCGAGGGTGGCGCTGGTCGCGACCGGGCAGATCGCGCCGAGCGGTTCGTCGTCGCGGGACTGGCCGAGTGCGGCGGCGAGCCGCCGCAGCAGCATGGCGACGTCGGTGCCCTGGGCGCCGTCGTAGGTGTGGAACTCGTCGACGACGATGTAGGCGAGCTCGGCGTCCTTCCACAGCGGCAGGTCGTCGCCGCGCTGCAGCAGCAGGTCGAGCATCTTGTAGTTGGTGATGAGGATGTCGGGCGGGTTCCGGCGGATCTCCGCGCGGCGCGTCATCACCTTCGCATAGTCGGTCTCGGGGGTGTCGCCGATGTAGAGGGCGGCGGTGACGTCGCGGAGCGCCGGGTCGGCGAGGAACCGGTTGAGGCGTTTCGCCTGGTCGGTGGCGAGCGCGTTCATCGGGTACAGCAGGATCGCTTTCACACCGCCGCGCCCGGACCGCCGCTGCCTGCGGCAGTGGTCGAGGACGGGCACCAGGAACGACTCGGTCTTGCCCGAGCCGGTGCCGGTCGTGACCAGCGTCGGCTGGGGGGTGTGGCCACCGTGGCTGGTGAGCCGGCGGATCGCCTTCTCCTGGTGCGTGTAGGGCGTCCAATCCTTCGGCGCCCACTCCACGCAGGACCGCCAGCCGTCCTCGGCGAACCGGAACGGCGTCCTGATCCGCACGTAGGGACCGCGGAAGATGCCCTGCCGCTCGTCCTTGAGGAACCGTTCGAGGGCGCCCCGGACGTGGGTGTCGGCGAGCGCGAACGTCGTGCTCAGGTACTGGGTGACGCTCTCGCGCAGCTCCCCTGCCGCCAGGGTCGGCTTCACTGCTCCGCCTCCCCCGCCCGGTAGCCGGACGCCCGGAGCCGCTCGGCGAAGTGCGCGTGCGCCTCCCGCATCTCGGTCTCCCGGTCGGCTTTGTAGAACGGCGCGGTGTACCCGACCGGCACCGGCCCGCCGTCCTCCAGATGCGCGGTCAGCTCCGCCCAGCTCTCCTTCCGCTGCCGCTGCCCGAACGTCCGCGCATTCCCGGCCAGCTTCCACCCGTCCTTGTCGAACCAGGTCACGGCCTCGTACTTCTGCAACACCGGGAACCGGCCCCGGTAGGCCGCGATCAGCGAGTCGGCGTCCATCCCGAGCCAGACGGCCACCAACGCGTCGATCTCCACGAGCGCCGACCGCCGCTCCCGCTCCGTCCGCAACGGCGTCGCCATGGTCCACTCCGGCCCGACCTCGTTCAACACCCCGAGCCCCGGCCACTCTCGAGCCCAGCCCTCTCCGGCCCAGCCCTCCGCGTCGTACAGCTCCCGCCACAGGCGCGCGTAGGCGTCCGTCAGGCAGTTCAGCCGCAACGTCCGAAGCAACAACGCCGCCGCAAGCGGATGCTCCAGCTCCGGCGCCGGCATCGCACGCGCCGACCCGACCCGCATGTCGGCTCGTCCTGTGGCGCGAAGGAAGTAGTCCATCGGCAGACCTGCCCAGAAACCGCCTACTAGTGCCGTGTGGCGCAATTCTGGCAGCGCCAAACTGTGAACGGCGTCGACGTGAGTGGTGCCAGTCGGGATCAACGCAGGGTAGAGCGCCCGCTCGGTGTTCGGCGCGATCATCCGTCGCCAGGCCAGTCGGTAAAAGGCGGAGAACCTGCGCTTCGCTCGTTGCTGGAGGGCCTCGTCGATCTCTCCGGCCGTCACCTCGGCGGGCTCGCGGTCGGTTTCGTCTGCGATCGTCAGGCGCGCACGGTTCAACGCTCTCTCGTCGGCGCGAAGCCGCCGAAGGGCCGCGTGATCGGTCCATCGGTCCTGCTTGCGCAGGAAGGCCGGAGTTCGGCCTTCGACGCGGACGTAGGCGGTGCTCGGCACATGATCGGCACTCAGGCCGACGAGATCGACGCCGAAAGGGTCATTGCTGTTGGCGTCGTGGCGCTTGAAGATCGGATTGGCCAGGCCCAGTTGAGTTCCCTTGAGAACGACGCGCCGCCACCGATCAGGCTGATACTCCTCGTCACCGGACCGGTTGTAGTCGATGAGGCGTTCCTTCTTGGCTCCGCTCTCGTGGTAGCCGGGGGAAATGCGGTCACCCAACTGGCCGAGACGAAGGGGGTAACGGGCGAGGGATTCGATGGCCGATGCCTCCGCCGAGCTCACCGGGAACAGCAGCCTGGCCTGCTCGACGGGCTGCTCCTCATCCCCGAGCAGCCGCCGCCAGATGTCCAGGGTCTCCCGGTCGACACGGATGACGCGGGCTCGATGCGGCCGCTCGTCGAATTCCTTGTTCCGGTACCGGATCCCGGGCACTTCACCTGAGCCATCGTGCTCGCCCGAAGACCGCAGCGCCTCCGTCGAGACCAGCCAGGACAAGTGGTCGAACCCGATCTCTCCCGACGCCCCGTACACGTGCACTCCGAAGTGCGTCGTGTCGCCTACCGGCCTGGGAAAGAAGCGCTGCCCCGAGTTAACGAAATCACCGTGAATGCGAAGACGCCGGTATGTCTCGGCCCTCAGCCTGCCTTCTTTGTCACCAGTGAAATGCGTTCCCGAGTGCAGGAAGCCAGCGGTTCCTCGCGGGGAGGCGCTCCCCCAGACCCTGCACATGAAAGCACGGTAGAGATCGGGTTGCGTGCCCGTCAGCAGCGGATACGTCTGTTCGGACCCGAACAGGGCGACCTGGCCGCTGGTCGTGGTCAGCTCGTCAAGATAGTAGTGCTTTACCTCGAGGATTCTGAGCAGTTCCGTCTTCCGGTGGTCCTTCGTCGAGATCGAAGCCTTCTCCTCGAGTTCGAACCAGGGCTCGAACTCGGCGAGGACGGCCGGTTCGTCCCAGCGGGGGCGGACCCAGGGTGGGTTACCCATCTGGAGGTCGAAGCCGCCTCGGTGGAAGATCTGGGCGAACTGGAGGTTCCAGTGGAAGAAGGCGTGCTTGTCAGTAAGGTCCTTGACGGTGTCGAGCCAGGGGAAGAGGGCCGGGAGGCGGGTTTCGGGGCGGGCGGTGCCCTTGAGGAGGGCGTTGACCAGGTTGTCCTCGTAGGCTTCGACGGCTTCGAGGGTGTTGAGCTCTTCGAGGAGGGTGTTGGTCGCGATCGGTTCGGTGCCGAGGATGGCTTCGGCGAAGTCGAGCCAGGCGTCCAGGTCGGGGAGGGCTGCGGCGCTGAGGGTCTTCGTGGGTTTCGGCTGGTTCTTCGGCTTGGCGGGGCGGTGGGTCAGCGCCTCTGCCGCCCACTCCTCCAGGGTGCCCTGTTCGCCGAAGCCCTCGAACAGGGACGGGGTGATGCCGAGGGCGCTGAAACCGATCGTCTCGTCGGCGGGCGGCTGCGCCTCGACCGGTGGCTCGGGGGCGGGGTCGAAGGAGACGATGACGGATTCGCCGTCGGCGTATTCGGGGTCGTCGCCGTCGAGGAGGCCGACCTTGTCGACGGGCCAGAACCAGAGGGCCGACCAGGTGTCCATGAGGAGCTTCAGACGCCAGTACGGGGTGCCGCTCTCCACCAGGTCGCTGTAGACCTTCTCCTTCGGGAGGGCGTGCTCGGGCTGGGTGATCCAGTCGGCACCCCAGACATCGATGGCGCGGCGGATCTCGGCTTCGGAGAGGGTGAGGCGGCGGACGACGACGTTCCACAGGTGTTCGGCGTTGGCCGACAGGGTCTGGAGGCGTTTCAGCTGGCTGCGGCGGCCCTTCGCGCTCACCTTGCCGGAGATCTTGCGGCGCCAGGCGGCGAGACGTTTCGCCTCGGCCGGGGCAAGGTCCTTGGCCTCCTTGGCACCGGCGACCGCGCCCCAGCCGGAGCCGGGCAGCAGGAAGTGCCAGACGGCGCCGTCGGGGAGGGCGCTGTCCTGCATGTTCGCCGAGAACGGGACGTCCTCGGGCGTCTCCTTGAGCCAGCCGCCCGAGGTGAGGGAGTCGGGATGGTAGACGCGGCGGGACGCGCCGATCAGCGAGTTACCGTGCCTCAGGTGCAGGCCGAACCAGGGGGCCCGGAGGCCCGCGTGCATGACGTTCAGCCAGACCGAGACGTCGGCGAGCTCGATCGCGGTCTCGTTGAGGTCGACGCCGTAGGCGTTGTGGAGCGCGATGTACGCCTTGGCCTTCTGCAGCTCGAACTCGTAGTCCTCACCGTCGATGGTCCGCTTCTCGTCCCGCAGCTCCTCCTCGCGGCGACGCAGGTAGAGGGCGGCCACCTGGTCGATCGCCTCGTTGAGGAACGCGCCCGAGCCGAGGGCCGGTTCGCAGAGCGTCCAGCCGAGGATCTCGCGGGCCGTGGTGCGGGTGCCGCCCTGGTCGAGGCGGTGCTTCAACGCCAGCTCGACGGTGACCTTCGTCAGTGAGTCGGGCGTGTAGTAGGAGGCGCTGGTCTCGCGGTCACGGCCGGCGAGCCGGTACACGAACGCGCCCCGGTCGTACTTGACGTGCTCGCCGGTCTTGACGCCGTCCTCGTCGACGACGGGGACGAACACCGCCTCCTCGTAGCCCGGCACCTTCGACTCGGGCACCAGCCAGGAGCCGTCGCGCGGGTCGCCGCCCTTGGCGACCTCGTACAGCACCTCGTCGGCGATGCGTCCCGTGTAGGACATGAGGCCCTCGTAGACCGCGCCGAGCTGGTTGATGCCGAGCTGCGCGTAGGAGATGAACCCGCCGCGGCCCTTCTTGCCGCCCTTGGTGAGCATCAGCAGCCGCAGCACCCGGTAGAGGACCTCGTTGCGGAGCCGCAGGTCCAGAATCGGGCTTTCGGGGTCGTCGGGGTCGAGCCGGTAGCGGCCGATCAGCTCGATCGCGCCGGGTTCGAACAGGTCGGAGCGGAGCGCCTCGAACCGCAGGCCCTCGCCCGTCGAGACGGCGCCTTCCGGGTGCGGCGCATGACCCGTGTTGACCATGCGGAACAGCAGGTCGAGCGACTCGTACAGGTGGAAGCCGTGGCGGGCCTCCTCGCCGGCGAGGTCGCGGACGACGAGATCGCCGAGCCGGGCCATGCTGTAGCCCTGCGCGTAGTCCTTGTCGGCGGTCGGCAGGATGCCGAGTTCCGGCCTGGCCTCGGCGTACAGCAGGAACAGCATCCGGTACAGGTAGCGGAGCGCCTCGCGGGTCAGCTGCTTCGGCAGGACCCTCGCCGACTTGAGCTGCTCGGGCGCGTACCCCTGCTCGCGGATGCGGTCGAGGATCTCGTTGGCGATGTGCTCGACGGAGTGCCGCAGCCCCTCCCGCAGCTCGGCGGAGACGCCGACGGCGTGCAGCCGGGACGCACTCAGCAGCTCGGCGAGGGGTTCGGTGCCGCCGTCCTCGGGCGGCAGCAGCGAGTCGGCGCCGAACAGGGCGGCGATCAGGTCGAGTTCGGCGGCGGCGTTGCGGCCGAGCGCGATGTCCAGGCAGGCAGCCAGGTAGCGGCCCTCGCCCCAGGTGGCGTGGTCGGCCAGCACGACGACGCCACCGGCGAGCAGCAGCACGTAGCGGGGCGGGGCGTCCGACGCGAACAGCCACGCGGCCAGTTTCGCGCCCGTCGTCAGCCTCTCTCTCGGCCCCACCTCGACGGGGTGCAGCAGCTGCGCGGTGAGAGCGGCGTCGGCGTCGGACGACCAGGCGCATTCGATCGCGACGAGGTGCGCGTCGGCGTAGGCGACCTGGACGGCGTGCTCCTCCTCCGCCCGGACGACCGTCAGCTCGCGGGGTTCCGCCCGGTAGCCGAGCGCGGTGAGGACCGTCCCGTTGAGCGTGTGCTGGTCCTTGCGCCAGACCTCCATCTCGCCCGGGTCGGGCAGCGGCTCGTCCTCGTCCCGCAGCCGGGTTTCGAACTCGGCGAGCAGCGGACGCGCCGCGAAGTAGGGCTTGCCGAGCGCGCGCAGACCCTTGCGGGGCGTGGTACGGCCGTCCTGCTCCTGCTCGGTCCAGCGGGCGTACAGGCCGCCGTCCTTCTTCGCGAGGGCCTTCGGCAGCAGCTCGGCCAGGTAATGCGCCGAGAAGTAGTCGCCGCGGTTGACGATCGAGTCGAAGCTCACTGGCCCTCCCCCATCAGCACGGCGAGGACCCGCAGCAGCGGCTCGCCGGTGGTCTCCATCTGGTCGATCAGCTGCCGCCGCTCGTCGGCGGTGGTCTTCGCCTCGGCGCGCTGCGCGGCGGTCCTGGCGACGCCCGCGTCGAGCGTCAGCTGCTCCCAGGACGCCACGTCGCGACGGAACGGCTCCAGCGTCTCGGTGATCGCGGCGTCGTAGTGGGACCGGCGGCGGTCCAAGTGCTCGTGGGCGGCCTCGACCGCCGGGACCAGCAGACCCTGGGCGGCCGTCAGATCCAGCGCCACACCCTTGTTGATCATTCCGGGGCCGACCTTCGCCGCGCGCAGCACCTCGATCATGGTCCGGTCGTCGACGGACGGCGGATCGCCGCTGACGGCCATCCATTCCACGACGGTGGGGCGGCCGAGCCGGTTGGAGTAGACGCCCTGAATCAGGAAGACGGGGGCGGCGACGTCCGCGACGATCACCGGTGCCTTCTGCCGGCCGAGCCTGACCAGGACCTTGTCGGTCGCCCACTCCACCAGCGGGTGCAGATCCGACAGGTAGGCGATCTCCGGCCACATCGTCTTGGAGGCGCGGGCCTCGTCCAGCTTGGCCTGGGCCAGGTCGCGGTCGAAGGTGACGCGCATCCGGCGGTGGATGTCGTGGGTGCGCAGGTAGGAGGCCGGCAGGGCCGACAGCCGGTGCACGAGGTCCTTCGGCGGCTCGAACGCCAGCATCGCGCCGTCGTCCTCGAGGCCGGGCAGGAGGGCGAGGGAGCGGATCGCCTCGCGGGTGAAGTCCTCGGTGCCGCCGAACAGCGACGGGACGGGCGCGCGTCGCGGTTCGGGCGCGGCCGGGGCGACGCCGAGGTTGTCGAGCAGGGCCGCCAGGGGGTCCATCCCGGCGGGACGCTCCAGGGACTCCTCGACGGTCCTACCGTCCAGAAGGTCCTGAATGAGCCGCCGCTCCTCCTTCTCGGCGGTGAACTGGCCGGTGACGCCCTCCGCGGTGCCGAGGCTGCGATGGGCGGTCTCCTCCTTGTCGATCAGTTTGAGCGCGACCGTCCGGTCGTCGAGGACGTTCTCGGCGCCGGAAGTGAGGATGAGGGCCTGGAAGCGCGGCTGGTGGCGCTGCCCGTACCGGTCGATGCGGCCGTTGCGCTGCTCGATCCGGATGAGGCTCCACGGCACGTCGTAGTGGATCAGGTGGTGGCATTCGCGGTGCAGGTTGACGCCCTCGGACGCGACGTCGCCGGTGAGCAGCACCCGCACGGGGCTGTCGGACAGCGAGAACCGTTCGACGATCTGCTGCTGCTGGGCGTCGGAGAAGCCGCCGTGCATGAGGTCGACGGCATCGGCCTTCAGCCTCAGCTTCGCGGGCAGGACGGCACGGAGCCAGTTCAGGGTCGGCACGCTCTCGGAGAACACCACCACGCGGGTGGTGCTGCGCGGCCCGACCCCGGCCTTCTGCAGGGCGGTCACCAGCGCGGCGAGCTTCGCGGAGTCATCGTCGGTGAGCTGCTCCGCGAGCGCGCCAAGTGCCGTCAGGGCGTCGGCTTCGCGGCCGGTGGCGTTCTTCAGGCGGTTGGTGACCGTCTGGGCCAGGGCCTTGTGCGAGGAGAGGAACGCCTTCGCGAGGGTGTACGGGAACAGCCGGTTCTTGGCGTCGACGGGTGCGCCGCCCGACAGCCAGACCTCGGTGAGCTCGTCGAAGACCTTCTCCTCGGCGGGCGTCGCCGCACACGTCACCGGTTCCGATGGGCCGCGGTCGGGCCAGCGGTCCCCCATCTGGTCGCTGACCTCGGGGGCCACCTTGGTCCGGCGGATGTAGAGGGGGTCGATGTCGGCGGCCGAGTAGCGCGACTTGTCGACGATCGCCGCCGGGTCGAGCATCCGGATCAGTTCGGCGAACGACTCGGCCTTGCCGTTGTGCGGGGTGGCGCTCGCGAGGAGCAGCGCGTCGGTGCGGCGGGCCAGGCGGCGGGCGAGCCGGTTGCGGAGGCTGGCCTCTCCGATCAGATTGTGGGACTCGTCGATGACGACGGCGTCCCACTCCATGGCGTCCAGGTGCTGGCCGTAGCGGCCCTCGTTCTTGAGGGTGTCGACCGAGATGATGATCCGCTTGTAGTAGAGGAACGGATTGCGTCCGGCGGGGATGTCCTGCTGGATCCGTTCCAGGCCGAGCGAGTCCAGCCGGACGAGGGGGATGTTGAACCTGGTCCACAGCTCGTGCTGGAACTGCTCCAGCACCTGCTGCGGCGTCACCACGAGGATGCGTTCGCCGCGGCCGCGCCGGATCAGCTCGGCCAGGATCAGGCCGATCTCGAGGGTCTTTCCGAGGCCCACCACATCCGCGAGCAGCAGCCGGGGACGCAGGCCCAGCAGGGCCTTCTCCGCCGGGCGGAGCTGGTAGGTGAGGGCGTCCAGGAGGAAGGCACCGGCGAGGGCCAGGCCCTTCTCGGTCTGCGGCAGCGGGGTGCGGCGCAGCACCGCCTCCAGGTAGAGGCGGGACTTGGCGAAACCAGGCGTCGCGTCGAGTTCGAGTTCGGTGTCCTCCGGGCGGAGCACGTCCACCGGCTCGATGTCGGTGAAGAACACGCCGGTCTCGTCGCGGACGAACTCCGACGCGCCGATCGCCGTGATGCGGTAGCCCTTCCCGGCGGGGTCGCAGGTCCGGACGATCCACTCGGCGTCGCGGACGACGACCCGGGCGCCGGGCGGATACGGCGTCTCGGTCATCGGTCCTCCTCCATCGGTCATCACTCGGTCAGAAAGGCGCGGTGGCGGCGTAGTCGGTGCGAATCTGCCGCACGAGGCCGGCGACCGCCGGATGGGGGGCGGGCGTGCGCGGCAGGCGGCGTTCCGGCGCCGGCGGCTCGATCTCCGGCGGGTCGGCGGCG
>NZ_BAAGZI010000006.1:0-46718 GCF_054778695.1 Actinocorallia lasiicapitis | reverse complement strand
TCCCGGCGGCCACCCCGAGCGCCGCCCGCACCAGCGCCCTGCGCCGCCCCCGCGCCAGCAGCACCCCGCCCGCGACCAGCAGCAGCGACAGCAGCGGGGCGAGCCACTTCAGCACCCCGGCCCACCCGTAGTAGGTCTGCGCCTTCGCGAGCTGGTCGGAGCGGATCAGCGCGAAGGTCGGGTTGACGTCGGGGATCTGCTCGGCGACGGTCATCCCGTCCGCGATCAGCCGTTCCTTGACGGCCGCGACCAGCGGCCCCAGCTCCAGATCGACGGTCTCGCCGCCCGTCTGGACGAGCGCGGCGTCGTCTCCCGACAGGATCAGGTTGATCCGGCCGTGGGCGATCCGGTTGGTCTGGTCCCAGACCGTCCCGAACCCGTCGCTGGCCAGGACCTCGCCGGTCTGCTCCCGGACGAACCCGCGGACGAACGAGGCGGCGGGCCCCGACACCAGCGAGACCAGTTTTCCCGCTTTCGGCGGCAGCGCCCCGGAGGCGTTCCCGACCAGCCGCGGCACGTTCAGCTCCGTCATGATCACGGCCGTGACCTGGTCGGCGACGGCGTTCCGCACGGCGGGGTCGTCGGCGAGCGGGGAGACCGTCGCCACATAGCGGTCGGTGTCGGTGATCTGGTTCGCGGTCCAGGCGGCCGTCACGGCTACCGGCGCGCACAGGCACCCGGCCACGATCAGCAGAGCGGAGAGGACACGGCGCATACCCGGGGACGTATCCGGATCTCTGCCAAGCGAAAGTCACCCGCCGATCACGGGCCCGCCCCTTCGGTCAGGAGGGGGACGGGCAGGCCCGTGCGGCCAGCTCGTCCTCGACGGTGACGTCGCGGGCGGCGCGCAGCCCGGCCAGGAGCTGCGGAACCAGCAGCGCCACCAGCAGGACCAGCGGCACCGTCCAGGAACCGGTGTGCTGGTGGAGCACGCCGACCAGCAGCGGCCCGGGGATCGACAGCAGGTAGCCGCCGCTCTGCGCGAACGACGACAGCCGGGCGACGCCCTCGTGGCTGCGGGAGCGGAGCCCGAGCATGGTCAGCGCCAGCGAGAACGCCGACAGCGACACCCCGGCCAGCGCCGCCCACAGCCACGGCAGGGTCGCCGGGGCGAGGATCAGCCCGGTGTAGGCGACGACCCCGCAGGAGAGCAGCGCGGCGACGAGCAGCCGCTGGTCGCGGCGGCGGGCGGCCAGCGACGGCAGCACGAACGACAGCGGGACGCCCAGCAGCATGGTCAGCGACAGCATCAGCCCGGACGAGGCCGCCGAAAGCCCGGCGTCCTGGTAGATCTGCGGCATCCAGCCCATCAGCGAGTAGGCGGCCGTCGAGCAGAGGCCGAAGAACAGCGCCATCGACTTGGCGGTCGGGCTCTGCCACAGCGGCGGCCCCGACCGCTTCACCCCGGCGACCGGACGGCCGTCGCGGCGCAGGTAGGCGAGGTAGGCGCCCAGCAGTGCGGGCAGCGCCCAGACCGCGAGCCCGATCCGCCACGAACCGCCCAGCGCCTGCGTCACCGGGACGACCGTCGCCGCGGTGATCGCGGAACCGGCCGCCATGACGGTCGCGTACAGGCCCGTCATCGGCCCGGTCCTGCCGGGGAAGTAGCGGCTGATGATCGCGGGCATCGGCACGTCCGCGACCGCGATCCCGGCCAGCGCGCGCCCGGTCAGCAGCAGGAAGACGATCTCGGAGGGGGCGGCCGAGCGCAGCGCGATCCCGCCCGCGACCAGGGCGAGCCCGCCGCCGAGCACCCCCAGCAGCCCGAATCTGCGGGCCAGGGCGGGCGCGAGCGGGCCGAACAGCGCGAAGCAGAGCGGCGGCAGCGACGTCAGCAGCCCGGCGACCGCGCCGTTCATCCCCAGCGTCCCGCTGACGTCGGGGAGCAGCGGGCCGAGCGTGGTGATCGCGGGCCGGAGGTTCAGGGCGGCGATCACGACCAGCACCAGCAGCGCGGTCGCCGTCCTGGCCCGCGCGGGAGTGAGGGGGGTGGAGGGGCTCAGGGGGAGAGGGGTCGTGGTCGCCATACCTTCAATCATATAATCATTGGATGAATGCGACCAGTGAGAGAATGCTCTCATGAGCCTGTCGTCCGCGCGCCGCGCGCCCCTGTTCGATCAGGTCGTCGAGCAGCTCCGCGAGCAGATCACCACCGGCCGCTGGCCGGTCGGCAGCCGGATCCCCACCGAACCCGAACTGGCCGAACAGCTCGGCGTCGCCCGCAACACCCTGCGCGAGGCCGTCCGCGCCCTCGCCCACAACGGGCTGCTCGCCATCCGCCAGGGCTCCGGCACCTACGTCGTCGCCACCAGCGAACTGGCCGGCGTGATGAGCCGCCGCTTCGCCGGCGTCGCCCCCGCCGACATCAAAGAGCTCCGCTTCATGCTCGAGACCTCCGCCGCAGGCCTGGCCGCCACCCGCCGCACCGACGCCGACCTCGCCGACCTCGAAGCCGCACTGATCCGCCGCGAAGAAGCCTGGAAGTCCGACGATCTGGAAGCGTTCGTCGCCACCGACACCGCCTTCCACCGCGCCGTGGTCGCCGCCGCCCACAATCCGGCCCTCACCACCCTGTACGCCGACCTCGGCGACGTCCTCCACGACGAGCTCAAGGGCTACTTCTCCGGCGCCTCCCTCACCCCCGACCGGCACATCGACCACGCACGGCTCGTCGCCGCGATCCGCTCCGGCGACCCCGACGCCGCCACCAGGGAGGCCGCCTGTGTCTTCAACCAGCAGGCGTGATTCTTCAATCGGGACAGAAGTACCGATAGTTTTCACTTCCCAGGCCTGACCAGGAGGAGAGACACAAGGTGCCGCACAGGTCCGTGATCGGATGCGAAGGGGTCGTGACCGTCGCGACCCGCGGGGCCGCCGGGCCCGGCGAGGTGCTCGTCAAGATCAGAGGCGGGTCGGAAACCTATCTGGCCTGGTCGGAGCAGCCTCTCGCCCAGGGCACGAAAATTCTTGTGTTCGATTCGCGCGGAAACAGAACCGTTGACGTCATGGAATGGTCTGACCCTTTGACGCGCCCCTTGATTTAGGAGAAGAACCCGCATGTTCCTCTACCGTGTGCCCGTTCCCGACGAAGCGATGCTGATCTCCGGCGGCAAGCGGCAGAAGGGCGACGCCCCGTTCCGCGTGATCATCGGTCATGGCGCCTTCGTCATCCCGATCTTCCGCAAGGCCGAGTTCCTCTCCCTCGCCATGCACGAGGCCGAAGTGGCCGACATCTGCGTGACCAGGCAGGGCATCTCGCTGAAGGTCAAGGCGATCATCGCGTTCAAGGTCGGCAACGACCTCGAGAGCATCGTCAACGCGGGCCAGCGGTTCCAGTCCGACCAGGGCCAGATGGCCATCCTCACCGGCCGGATCTTCTCCGGCCACCTGCGCGCGATCGTCGGCTCGATGACCGTCGAGGAGATCGTCACCGAGCGGCAGAAACTCGCCACGGCCGTCCTCGACACCGCCACCCCCGAAATGCTGAAGATCGGTCTGACGATCGACTCGCTGCAGATCCAGTCGATCGACGACATGGGCGCCGGCTACATCGACGCGATGGCCGCCCCGCACGTCGCGGCGATCCAGCGGCAGGCCCAGATCGCCCAGGCGCAGGCCAAGCAGCAGTCGGCCGAGGCCGAGCAGGAGTCCGAGCGCAACCAGGCCGAGTACGCCCGGCAGACCGCGGTCGTCCGGGCCCAGTACAAGGCCGAGATCGACCGGGCGCAGGCCGAGTCCAACCAGGCAGGGCCGCTCGCCCAGGCGCACGCCCAGCAGGAGGTCGTCGCCGCGCAGACCGAGCTGGCCCAGAAGAACGCCGAACTGCGTCAGCAGGAGCTCGTCGCCGAGGTCGTCCGGCCCGCGCAGGCCGACGCCGAACGCATCAAGATCCTCGCCGAGGCGGAGGCCGAGCGGATGCGGATCCAGGCCGACGCCGCCGCGTCGCACGACCGCGTCGCCCTCGACCGGATGCTGATCGAGCAGCTCCCGCTGATCGTGGAGAAGGCCGCGCAGGGAATGCAGGGCGCCAACGTCAACATCCTGAACGGCGCCGACGGCCTGTCCGAACTCGCCGCTGGGCTCGTCGGACAGGGCCTCGCCATTCTCGACGCCGTGAAGCGCGACATCGATTCCGACAAGAAGCCGCAGCTCGACGCCTGATCATCTGGGTACCGGCCCCGCGCTGAGCGGGGCCGTTTCCAGTTCGCGTAGTCGGTGTGGACCGTGTATGGTTTTCCCTGCGAGCACGACAAGCCCCTTTAGCTCAGTCGGCAGAGCGTCTCCATGGTAAGGAGAAGGTCTACGGTTCGATTCCGTAAAGGGGCTCTAGAAACACCCAGGCCCGGCCCGCACCGTGTGGTCAGTGACACATACGGAACCGAGGCGGGCCTTCTGGTTGTTTCGAGACCGTCCGGCCTCAGGTACGCTGAACGAGGTTCAACCTGAGCCCGAGGACGGTTCACCCTGGCGGGGTAGCTCAGTCTGGCAGAGCAAGCGGCTCATAATCGCTGTGTCGCCGGTTCAAGTCCGGCCCTCGCTACTAACCTGAAGGAAGTCCCCCGGACTTCCCTTCGGGCTGTTTATCCAGATATCCCTTGAGCAGAAAGGCACTCCACCGTGGCTGCCACCGACGTTCGGCCGAAGATCACGCTGGCCTGCCAGGAGTGCAAGCACCGCAACTACATCACGCGGAAGAACCGGCGCAACGACCCGGACCGCATGGAGCTGAAGAAGTACTGCCCCAACTGCCGTACTCACCAGGCCCACCGCGAGACCCGCTAGCACTTCTGGATCCCGGGCGATCCACCGAACGGCCCTCCGACCACGCGTCGGGGGGCCGTTCGTCGTTTCCCGGCTCCCGGGCCAGCGGCCAGAACGCCATTCTGTTACCTTCTGCCGAGGCGCGAGATTCGTCACCTCGGAAGGATCGGCATGGCTCTGAACACCGACTTCATCGGGCGCACCTACCCGCCCACCCCACCCTACGAAGTCTCCCGCATCAAGATCCGCGAGTTCGCGCTGGCGATCGGCGACCACAACCCGATCTACCTCGACGGCGAAGCGGCCCGCGCCGCCGGCCACGACGACGTCATCGCGCCCCCCACCTTCCCCATCGTGGTCTCCCTCGGCGGCGACTTCTTCGCCGACCCCGACCTCGGCATCAACATGGCGATGGTCGTCCACGGCGAGCAGAAGTTCGCGTTCGAACGCCCCATCACCGCGGGCGACGTCCTCACCTGCCAGACCACGATCACCGACATCCGCAAAGCAGGCAGCAACCACCTGCTGAAACTGACCACGGAGATCCGCGACGACCAGGGCGAACTCGTCGTCACCACCTACAACACCATCGTGGAACGGGGCGCGTGAGATGACGGCGACAGTGAAGTACAGTGACGTCGAGGTCGGCGCCGAACTCCCCGCCGTCACCTACCCGGTGCAGCGGCTCAACCTGGTGATGTACGCGGGCGCGTCCGGCGACTTCAACCCCATCCACTGGAACGAGTCGTTCGCCAAGGCCGTCGGGCTGCCCGACGTCATCGCCCACGGCATGTTCACCATGGCCCAGGCCGGCCGCTACGTCACCGACTGGGCGGGCGACCCCGCCGCCGTCCTCGACTTCGGCGTCCGCTTCTCCGGCATGGTCGTCGTCCCCGACGCCACCGGCGCCGAAATCGTGATCAGCGGCGTCGTCGAAGAGAAGCTGGACGACAACAAGGTCACCGTCGGGCTCACCGCGCGCACCGGCGACCTCAAGGTCCTCACCCAGGCCAAGGCCACCGTCAAACTGGCCTAGGCTCCTAGAGGATCACAGGCCCAGCGGAGGGGGATCAGGATGACTGTTCGGTGCCAGGACGTCCGGCTTGCCGGATACACCACCCTCCGCCTGGGCGGGCCCGCCAGGACCTTCGTCGAAGTCGACACCGAAGACGACCTGATCTCCGAGCTGCGCCGCGCCGACGCCGCGGGCGAACCCGTCCTGGTGCTCGGCGGCGGCAGCAACCTCGTGATCTCCGACGCCGGGTTCGCCGGGACCGTCGTCCACATCTCCACCCGAGGGCAGGCGACCAGGGACGGCGGCGACGGCCGCAAACTCCTCACCGTCCAGGCGGGCGAGGACTGGGACGCGTTCGTGGCCCGCTGCGTCGCCGGCGGGCTGTCCGGCGTCGAATGCCTGTCCGGCATCCCCGGCCGGGTCGGCTCCACCCCCATCCAGAACGTCGGCGCCTACGGGCAGGACGTCAGCGAGACCATCACCGAGGTCCGCGTCTACGACCGCGCCACCGGCGAGATCCTGACGATGCCCGCCGCCGACTGCCGCTTCACCTACCGGCACAGCGTCTTCAAGAACAACGACCGGTACGTGGTGCTCGCCGTCACCTTCCAGCTCGAACTGTCCCCCGACTCCGCGCCGATCAAATACGCGGAGCTGGCCCGCCGCCTCGGCGTCGCCGTCGGCGAGACCGTCCCGCTCGCCCAGGCCCGCGAGACCGTCCTGGAGCTGCGCCGCGGCAAGGGCATGGTGCTCGACCCCGCCGACCCCGACACCCGCAGCGCCGGCAGCTTCTTCACCAACCCCCTCCTCGACGAGCAGCAGCTCAAAGAGCTCGCCACCCGAGGCGAAGGCTTCCCCGCCTTCCCCGAGGCAGACGGCCGCACCAAGACCTCCGCCGCCTGGCTCATCGACCACGCTGGCTTCCCCAAAGGCCACGCCAGGGGGCCCGTCCGGATCTCCACCAAGCACACTCTCGCCCTCACCAACCCCACCGGCGAGGCCACCGCCGAAGACCTGCTGGCCCTGGCCCGCGAGGTTCGCGACGGGGTACGCGCCGCGTTCGGCGTCACCCTCGTCAACGAGCCCGTCTTCATCGGCCTTACACTGGATCCCGTCGAGGGGGAGTAGCCCGCAATCGACCGGTCGACACACTGACGTCCCCTATGGACGTCCGGCCGGCGAACCAGCCAACACTGGTGGGCGAGACCTTCGGCCTGGTGACAATGTCGCCGGGCCGAGGTCGCGATTTCCCCGCCCTTCGCTCGGCGCGAGCGAAAGGGCACTCGTGCAAGCGTTCCTTCTGAGCACCGCGGTGATCTTCATCGCCGAGCTCGGCGACAAAAGCCAGCTCATGGCCATGACGTTCGCCACCCGGTTCACGATCCGCCAGGTGCTGATCGGGATCACCGCCGCGACCGCCCTCGTCCACCTGGCCAGCGTCGCCCTCGGCGCGCTCGTCGGCGCCGCGCTCCCCACCCGGCCGATCAACATCCTCGCCGGGCTCGCCTTCTTCGGCTTCGCCGCCTGGACGATGCGCGGCGACTCCCTCGACGACGAGGAGCAGAACAAGGCTGCCAAGGCCACCGGCTCGGCGATCCTCGCCGTCGGCGGCGCGTTCTTCCTCGCCGAACTCGGCGACAAGACCATGCTCGCCACCGTCACCCTCGCCGCCCAGGACACCGGCTGGTGGAACTGGACCGGCATCTGGCTCGGCTCCACCATCGGCATGGTCGCCGCCGACGCCCTCGCCATCGTCGTCGGCGGTCTGCTCGCCAGGAAGCTGCCCGACCGAGTGATCCAGATCGGCGCGGCGGCCAGCTTCGCCATTTTCGGCGCGCTGCTCCTCTTCGAAGGCATCACCGGTTGAATTTCCTCACCCTGACCGTGTTCCGAAAGTGCGGACCAGCGCGCAATATGGAACACACGGCTCGGTGAGGCGGTTATGGGGTTGACGGTTCCACGGGCAGGGCTGGGGCTAAGGCCCCAGCTCAGCGATGAGGTGGCGGCTCGAATACGTGAACAAATCATGTACGGGCAGGTCCGGCCCGGACAATTCCTACGGCTCGAACGGCTCGCCGCTGAATTCGGTATCAGTGTCACGCCCGTACGCGAAGCACTCCAGTCACTGCGCAGCGAGGGCTTCGTCGAACTCGAACCACGGCGCGGCTTCGTCGTCGCCGAGCTGTCCCGGCAGGACATCGACGACCTGTTCTGGATCCAGGCGCTGATCAGCCAGGAGCTGTCCGCGCGGGCCTGCCGCCAGCTCACCCCCGCCCTGCTCGCCGAACTGGAAGAGATCCACGCCCGGATGGTCGGGGCCGTCGCCGCCCGCTCCTTCGAACTGGTCGAAGACCACAACGACCGGTTCCACCGCGTCGTCCACCAGGCGGGGGCGTCCCGGAAACTGGCGTGGGTGCTGGGGGCCGTCACCCGCTACTTCCCCAGCGGGTTCTACGCCCGGATCCCGGGCTGGCCGGAGGCGTCCGCGCAGGGCCACACCGCGATGATGGAGGCGTTCCGGCAGGGCGACCCGCAGGCCGCGGCCGCCGCCACCCGGATGCACGTCGTCCGCGCCGGCGACCTGCTCATGGAGCATCTGGAACGTCAGGGCCTCTGGAACTAAGCGAGGGGGGCGGCCAGCCAGTCGTCGACGCCCTCCAGGAGGCGCTTCTGGACGTCGGAGGGGGCCGCCGAGCCGGTGATCGAACCGCGGGCCAGGTCGGCCAGTTCGGAGTCGGTGAAGCCGTGCTCGGTGCGGGCGATCTCGTACTGGGTGCCGAGCCGGGAGCCGAACAGCAGCGGGTCGTCCGCGCCCAGCGCCATCCGGACGCCCGCGTCGAACAGCCGCCGCACCGGCACCTCCGCCGGATCGTCGAACACCCCCAGCGAGACGTTCGACGCCGGGCACACCTCCAGGGTCACGCCGCTCGCCGCGATCCTGTCCACAAGGTGTGGATCCTCGATCGACCTGACGCCGTGCCCGATCCGGTCCGCCTGCAGCAGATCGAGGCACGGCCGCACCGCCTCGGGCCCCTGCAGCTCGCCGCCGTGCGGAGTCGACAGCAGCCCGCCCCGCTTCGCGATCCGGAACGCGCCCTCGAACTCGTACGGACGTCCGCGCCGCTCGTCGTTGGACAGCCCGAACCCCACCACGCCCCGGTCCCGGTACTGGACGGCCAGCCGCGCCAGCGACTTGGCGTCGAGCGGATGCCGGGTCCGGTTCGCCGCGATGATCACCCCGATGCCGACCCCGGTCTTGCGTGACGCGTCGTGCACCGCGTCCAGCACCAGTTCCACGGTCGGCGTCAACCCGCCGAACTTCGCGGCGTAACCGGACGGATCCACCTGGATCTCCAGCCACCCCGACCCTTCGGACGCCTCGTCCTCTGCGGTCTCCCGCACCAGCCGCCGCAGGTCGTCCTCTTCGCGCAGCACGGACCGCGCGATGTCGTACAGCCGCTGAAACCTGAACCACCCCCGCTCGTCGGTCGCCTTGAGTTGCGGCGGCCACTCCCCGGCGAGCGCCCCGGGCAGATGCTGCCCGTACTTCGCCGCCAGGTCGACCAGGGTGCTGTGGCGCATGGACCCCGTGAAATGCAGATGCAGATGCGCCTTGGGAAGCCGTGAAACGGCACGGAGCTCCATCGCCCAATCCTGCCCGATCCCCCCCAACCGACACGCCGACCACCCCCGACAACCACCCGTAAGAACTACCCTCCCTCCGGGCAACCTCCCGCACGGGCCACGTGTATGAGCAGGTGAAAGAGAGGAACTCCCCTTGGACGACGACTTCGAGGCCTTCGTCACAGCACGCGGCTCCGCCCTCCTCCGCACGGCCGTCCTGCTGTCGGCGGGCTCCCGCCACGACGCAGAGGACACCCTCCAGACCGCTCTGGAGAAGGCATACCGGCACTGGCGCCGCATCGACGGCGATCCCGAGCCCTACGTGCGGCGCATCCTCGTCAACCTGACGATCAACCGGACCCGAAGGTTCCGGATCCTCCGCGAGTTCAGCTTCGCCGACCCTCCCGACCCTCCCGACCGCCCCGGCGACGGCCCGGACGTCCCGCTCCGCACCACCCTCCTCGCCGAGCTCCGCACCCTCCCGCCCCGCCAGCGGGCCGTCCTCGTCCTCCGCTACTGGGAGGACCTGTCGGAGGCCGAGACCGCCGCGCTTCTCGGCTGTGCTGTCGGCACCGTCAAGTCCCAGGCCGCCAAGGGCCTCGCCAAACTCCGTGCCCGCACCCTGGAGGACGTCCGATGACCGAGCAGCAGTTCCGCGACGCCCTCCGGGCCGAAGTCGCCGACCTCACCGCCTCGCCCGCGCTTCTCGAAGGAATCGCCATAAAACGCCGCCGCAGGATAGTCCGGAACCGGGCCTTCGCCGCGACCGCCGCGGCCCTGGTGGTCATCGGCGGGGTGCCCCTCGCCCTCGACGGCGGCGGGGAGAAGCCCGCTCCACCTGCGGCGACCGCCACCGCGGCCGTTGTGCCGAGCCCGGCAGCGGACATCCATGTGGGCAGCGAGGCGACCTATGACGGCAAGGATGCCGATCTGCTCTGGGAGTCGAAAGATGAACAGATTCCGGTTGCCGACGCTCCCTTCGGTGTGGACTATCCGGCTGAGCCCGGGACTTACTTCCTCGCCGCGACCTGCGACGCGGAGCGCTCCGACTACAAGATCGTGCTGGAGCTGCGCGCTCCCGGCGCGAAACCGGTCGTCAAGACCATCAGGCCGAACAAGGGCATCGCCTTCGAGATCACCGCGTTGAAGCGGGGGGTGGTGAGCGCCGTCGCCCGGCCGGTGGGGGAGGGGCGGGCCGCCATCACGTGGCGGCTGTACAGGGACAAATAGGGTGATGGGGGTATCCGGTTCGACGTATGGGGCTGGGGGACGTATGCTTCTGGTCCTAGCGGAGCATGACGCCTCAGGCGGCGCGCCCTGCTGGTGAAGGGCAATGGCTCAATTGGTAGAGCTCCGGTCTCCAAAACCGGCGGTTGGGGGTTCGAGTCCCTCTTGCCCTGCGGAGCAGCGTCTCGTTCCTAATCCACGGGACCACGCATACAGTGGACGCGAGCACGGCGCCGGCCCAGCCCGCCGTGTCGGATTGATCGCAAACCGATTCCGAGCGAGGGTGACATGGCGACTGAGACGCGCGACGCCGCGACCGAGGACAAGGGCAAGCCTGCCAAGCGCAAGCGCACCAGCCCTGCCCTGTTCATCCGTCAGGTCGTAGGCGAACTGCGCAAGGTCATCTGGCCGACGCGCAAGGAGCTCATCAACTACACGATGATCTCGATGGCCTTCGTCCTGGTCATGATCGGTATCGTGTCTCTGCTCGACTGGGGTCTGTCGAAGGGTATTTTCGCGCTCTTCGCCGACTAGGCTGAGTCTCAGCGCGTCACCTTTCCACCACAGACTTCAGAAAGAGAGTCACTGCCGTGTCCGAGTACTCGCAGTTCCACGATGAGCTCCCCGAGGAGTCGCTGGTGGAGGGAGTGGCGGGCACGCCGGCCGAATCGAAGATCGAGGACCTCGAGCAGATCGAGGGCATCGAAGGCCTGGAAGTCGTCGGCGACGAAGCCGCCGAGACCGACGAAGAGTTCGAGAAGGCCGACGAGGGTCTCGAAGCCGTCGAAGACGCGGACATCGAAGACGCTGAAGAGGCCGAGGCCGACGCCGTCGAACTCCCGGTCGGCGACCCGTACGAGGACTTCAAGCGCGAACTGCGGATGCAGCCGGGCGACTGGTACGTGATCCACTCCTACGCGGGCTACGAGAACCGGGTCAAGAGCAACATCGAGACCCGGACGACGACCCTCAACATGGAAGACTTCATCTTCCAGATCGAGGTGCCCCAGCAGGAGGTCACCGAGATCAAGAACGGCAAGCGCCAGAAGGTCAACGAGAAGGTCCTGCCGGGCTACATCCTGGTGCGCATGGACCTGACCGACGAGTCCTGGGGCGCCGTCCGCAACACCCCGGGCGTCACCGGCTTCGTCGGCCTGTCGAACAAGCCGTCGCCGCTGAGCCTGGACGAGGTCGCGAAGCTGCTGGCCCCCGAGCCCGCCGAAGTTCCCGGCGCGCCTGCCGGCAAGTCCTCCTCGTCGAAGTCCGTCGCCACCGTCGACTTCGAGGTCGGCGAGTCGGTCACCGTCATGGACGGCCCGTTCGCCACCCTCCCCGCCACGGTCAACGAGATCAACCTCGACACCCAGAAGCTCAAGGTGCTCGTCTCGATCTTCGGCCGCGAGACCCCGGTCGAGCTCTCGTTCAACCAGGTCACGAAGATCTGACCTTCGGGTAGACTGACTCAGTCTCGGCCCCCGCTGTCTCTGACACCGGGGGCTTTATACCGGGCTCCAACATCCAGGTTCACGTTCCGACCATGATGTTGCCTGCGCAGCAGGAGCCGGAGCCACAGCACAACGGAACGAAAGGACGGCGTCATGCCTCCGAAGAAAAAGAAAATTAGCGCGATCGTCAAGGTCCAGCTCAAGGCCGGTGCCGCGACCCCCGCGCCGCCCGTCGGTACCGCTCTCGGTCCGCACGGCGTCAACATCATGGACTTCTGCAAGCAGTACAACGCTGCTACCGAAGCCCAGCGCGGCAGCGTGATCCCCGTTGAGATCACCATCTACGAAGACCGCTCGTTCACGTTCGTCACCAAGACGCCCCCGGCGCCGAAGATGATCCTGAGCGCCGCCGGCCTCGACAAGGGCTCCTCGAACCCGCTCAAGACCAAGGTCGGCTCGATCACCGAGGCGCAGGTCCGCGAGATCGCCGAGTTCAAGATGAAGGACCTCAACGCCAACGACATCGAGGCCGCCGCGAAGATCATCGCCGGCACCGCCCGTTCCATGGGCATCGAGGTCAAGTAGTCCCGCTCCAGGCGTGAGCCTGGTGTTTCCACCAGTGGTAGGGCCCGCGCGGTCCGTCAAGCCACGAACTCCCGGAAAGGGGAGCAGCATGAAGCGCAGCAAGGGTTACCGCAACGCCCAGGCGAAGATCAACGACGACGAGCTGTACTCGCCGCTCGCCGCCGTCCGTCTCGCCAAGGAGACCACGGTCACCAAGTTCGACCCGACCGTCGAGGTGAACACCCGCCTCGGTGTCGACCCGCGTAAGGCCGACCAGATGGTCCGCGGCACCGTCAACCTGCCGCACGGCACCGGTAAGACCGCCCGCGTGGCCGTCATCGCCGGTGGCGCGAAGGCCGACGAGGCCCGTGAGGCCGGCGCCGACATCGTCGGTGCGGACGACCTGATCGAGCAGATCGCCGGCGGAATGCTGGACTTCGACTCGGTCGTGGCGACCCCGGACATGATGGGCAAGGTCGGTCGTCTGGGCCGCGTGCTCGGTCCGCGTGGTCTCATGCCGAACCCGAAGACCGGCACGGTCACGATGGACGTCGCGAAGGCGATCACCGAGATCAAGGGCGGCAAGATCGAGTTCCGCGTGGACCGTCACGCGAACCTCCACTTCATCATCGGCAAGGCCTCGTTCACCGAGCGTCAGCTGGTGGAGAACTACGCCGCCGCTCTCGAAGAGGTGCTGCGTCTCAAGCCGTCCGCGGCGAAGGGTCGCTACATCAAGAAGATCACCGTCACCTCGACGATGGCCCCCGGCATCCCCGTGGACCCGTCGGTGACCCGCGGCTTCACCGCGGAGATCGACGAGGCCTGAGGGTCGCGCTAGTGCTTTAGCACCGCAGTACGGAGCCCCATCCCGATCTTCGGGGTGGGGCTTTCGTACGTCTCAGGTCTAACCCTTAGGGGTGAGGTTGGTCCCGACGAGGGATGTGTGCACCTTAGAGTGCATTGCACACTCGGAGGCATGATGAAGAAGCTCGCCACCGGCGCAGTGGCCGGTACCGCCCTCGCCCTGGCCCTCACCGCTTGCGGCGGGCAGGGCGCGAACAACCCCAAGACCGTGAACCTGAGCGCCAACCAGGCGTTGACGGAGTCCGTCAGCAAGACCGAGGACGTGAAGTCGTTCGGTGCGGAGCTGACGGTCGGCGGCGGCGCGACCGTGCACGGCGTCGGCAGGTTCCAGATCAAGCCCGAGGTGGCGCTGAGCGTCGACCTCGACCAGATCTCTCTCGGTGGCCTGAACATCGGGACGGGCGGCACGAAGGTGTTGCTGGTCGGCCAGAACGTCTATGTGTCGAACAAGCAGCTCAACCAGTTCACCGGCGGCACCAAGCCGTGGATCAAGGTGGATCTGGGGACGGTCGGCAGTGCCGTCGGCTTCAACCCGCAGGACATCCTGAAGCAGGTCACCCAGGCCAACCCGGCCGACCTGGCGAAGATCGTCTCTCAGTCGACCGATGTGGCCAAGGTCGGCGAGGAGAAGATCGACGGCGTGCAGACCACCCACTACAAGGGCACGGTCGACGTCCAGAAGGCGCTCAAGGAGCTCGCCCCCGACCTGAAGGTGAAGGCCGAGGAGCTGGCTAAGGGCGCCGAGTCGCTGTCGTTCGACTACTGGCTGGACGGCGACCAGCTTCCGCGCAAGGTCACCGCCCACGCGACGTCCACGGAGAACAAGTCCTACGACGTGACCGTGGTCTTCCGCGACTACAACACGAAGGTCTCCGTCGCCGCCCCGCCGGCCGACCAGACCAGCGACTTCAAGCTCCCGTAGTAAGCGGGAACACCCTCGGGAAGAGGCGGCGGGACGCTCGATTTGGCGTCCGCCGCCTCTTGACGTACTCTGGCTCTTGCCGAAGACCGCCGGTCGCTGCCTGCTAGGGCAGCCGAAGGTTCCTGGACCGCTCAGGGCGACCCGCGCATGGTGCGAAGATAGATCAAGATCTCTTGTGACGTCCCGTGCGCCTGCGCCGGGACGTTTTGTGTGTTTCAGGGCTCTTCGGTGCATCGGCGGAGACATTTGGAAGGAGTCCCATGGCGAGGGCGGACAAGGGCGCGACAGTCGCCGAGCTCAAGAATGAATTCGAGAGCTCCAACGGCGCTGTCCTGACCGAGTACCGCGGGCTCACCGTGGCGCAGCTCAAGGAGCTCCGTCGCGGCCTCGGTGACACGACGAAGTTCGCGGTCGTGAAGAACACGCTGACCAAGATCGCCGCGAAGGACGCGGGCGTCAACGGACTGGACGAGCTTCTCGTCGGTCCGTCCGCCATCGCGTTCGTCAAGGGCGATGTGGTCGAGGCCGCCAAGGGCCTGCGTGACTTCGCGAAGGCGAACCCGCTGCTCGTGATCAAGGGCGGCTTCATCGACGGTAAGCCGATGAACGCCGACGAGATCAAGAAGCTGGCCGACCTGGAGTCGCGCGAGGTTCTGCTCGCGAAGCTCGCGGGTGCGATGAAGGCGTCGATGAGCAACGCTGCGGCGACGTTCAACGCGCTTCCCACGCAGATGGCGCAGCTCGCCGAGGCTCTGCGCGCCAAGCGCGCCGAGGGTGGAGAGACCGTCGCGGAAGTCGTCACCGAGGAGGCTGCGGCCGAGTAATCGGCTTCAGCTCACCCCCGTGGTCGTAAGACACACAAGTACTTAAGCAAGCCTGTTCTGGAGGAACACATCATGGCGAAGCTCAGCACCGAAGAGCTGCTGGACACCTTCAAGGAGATGACTCTCCTCGAGCTCTCCGACTTCGTGAAGCTCTTCGAGGAGACCTTCGACGTCAAGGCCGCCGCTCCGGCTGCCGTCTTCGCCGGTGGCCCGGTCGGCGGCGGCGCCGCCGCTGAGGCCCCCGAGGAGAAGGACGAGTTCGACGTCATCCTCGAGTCCGCCGGCGACAAGAAGATCCAGGTCATCAAGGAGGTCCGCACCCTGACCTCCCTCGGCCTCAAGGAGGCCAAGGACCTGGTCGACGGCGCTCCGAAGCCGCTCCTGGAGAAGGTCAACAAGGAGGCCGCGGACAAGGCCAAGGCTGCCCTCGAGGCCGCCGGCGCCACGGTGTCCGTCAAGTAAGTAGCTCTGTTTCGGTTCTGTAACGAACCGATCGGCTCTTCGCAACGGCCGGTCACCCCGGAAACGGGGTGACCGGCCGTTCGCATTCCCCCATGCCGAACAATCGCCGGACCGTTTTTGTCACGTCACTGACAAGACGGGAAACGATCTTTGTTGCGGCCGGTGGACCGCTCGGGCCCTGCACTTGAGCAGGGAAACCGCAGCCCAGTAGGCTCTCCTGTGACATAAGTAACGATTGCCTTACAGCGTCGCTTTTGTGCCTACAACTTAGTCTCAGACCCTTCCTTTTTGCGAAAAGGTCACTAAGTTAGTGGAACCCGCCAGATTGCTACTGGCCGGTAGTCACGAGGCCGACGCGCTGAGTGACGTAGGAACTTCTACTCGCTCATGGATCCGGATATCCCCCCCGGCTGGACGAGAGGTGACGAGTGGGCGTCGAAATCAGGGTCGAAGGACTGACCAAGCGCTTCGGCCGACAGACCATTTGGGAAGACGTCTCATTGACGCTTCCCGCAGGTGAGATCAGCGTCCTGCTGGGCCCCTCCGGAACCGGCAAGTCCGTGTTCCTGAAGACCCTCGTCGGCCTGCTCAAGCCCGAACGAGGCAACGTCTGGATCGGTGACCGCAACCTGCCGCAGCTGCCCGAGAACCTGCTGTACGAGACCCGGAAGCTGTTCGGGGTCCTGTTCCAGGACGGCGCGCTGTTCGGCTCGATGAACCTCTTCGACAACATCGCGTTCCCCCTGCGCGAGCACACGAAGAAGTCCGAGTCCGAGGTCAAGCGGATCGTGATGGAGAAGATGGACATGGTCGGCCTCATCGGGGCCGAGGGCAAGCTGCCCGGCGAGATCTCGGGCGGTATGCGCAAGCGTGCCGGCCTGGCTCGCGCCCTGGTCCTCGACCCCGAGATCATCCTGTTCGACGAGCCGGACTCCGGCCTGGACCCGGTCCGCACCGCGTACCTGAACCAGCTCATCGTCGACCTGAACGCGCAGATCGGCGCGACGTTCCTGATCGTCACGCACGACATCAACACCGCCAGGACCGTCCCGGACAACATCGGGCTGCTCTTCCGCCGTGAACTGGTCATGTTCGGCCAGCGGGAGATGCTCCTGTCGTCCGAGGAGCCCGTGGTCCGCCAGTTCCTCAACGCCCGCCGCGTCGGCCCCATCGGCATGTCCGAGGAGAAGGACGTCAGCGAGCTCGAGGCCGAGGCCGCCGCCGGTAACGACCCGGGCAAGCTCCCCCCGATCCCCCCGCAGCTCATGCCGTCTTCCGGCCTGATCCGCCCGACCCAGCACGCGCCCGGTTCGTGGCTGCGCGCCCACGGTGTCACCCCGCCGCCCGGTTCGTTCATCGACGACCTGGGCCGCAACTGGGTGGAAGAGTGGCCGCGTTACGTCGCTTCCGTCAACGCGGCATCCGCCGGAGGCTACCAGCGATGACATCCCGACCCGGCGCAGGCGCACACCCCGGCCGCCTGCGCCCCGTCGCCGATGGTGCCGTCAACCTCCTGATCAAGGAGCCCGGCCGTTTCTTCGGCCTGTGTCTCGACGTGTTCCGGGCCATGTTCCAGTGGCCTTTCCAGTGGCGCGAGTTCATTCAGCAGGCGTGGTTCATCGTCGGTGTGACGGTGGTCCCGACCGCTCTGGTGGCGATTCCGTTCGGCGCCGTCCTGTCCCTCCAGATGGGCGGCCTCATCCGCCAGCTCGGCGCGCAGTCCTACATCGGCGCGACGAGCGTCGTGGCGATCGTCCGCGAGGCTTCGCCGATCGTGACGGCGCTGCTGATCGCCGGTGCGGCGGGCAGCGCGATGTGCGCCGACATCGGCGCGCGGAAGATCCGTGAAGAGATCGACGCCATGGAGGTGCTGGGCATCAACCCGCTGCACCGCCTGGTCGTCCCGCGGATGCTGGCCTGCGCGTTCATCGGGCTGTTCCTGAACGGCCTGGTGTCGGTCGTCGGCATCGTCGGCGGTTATGTCTTCAACGTGATGCTGCAGGGCGGCACTCCGGGCGCCTACCTGTCGAGCTTCAGTGGCATGGCCCAGCTTCCCGACCTCTACCAGGCGGAGGCGAAGGCGTTCGTCTTCGGTCTGACCGCCGGTCTGGTCGCGGCCTACAAGGGCCTCAACGCGAAGGGCGGCCCGAAGGGCGTGGGCGACGCGGTGAACCAGACCGTCGTCATTACCTTCATGCTGCTCTTCCTGGAGAACTTCTTGATCAGCGCGCTGTACCTGCAGCTCGTCCCGGCGAAGGGCATGTGATGGCGCCGCTCTACCGCAAGCCCATCGACAGTCTCGACGACCTGGGCCGTCAGCTCTCCTTCTACGCGCGTGCGTTCGCCTGGTTCTTCCGGGCGATGACCCGCTACCGGACCGAGGTCCTGCGGCTGCTCGCCGAGGTGACCCTCGGGACGGGCGGTCTGGCGGTCGTCGGCGGTTCCGCCGCGATCGTCGGCTTCATGACGTTCTTCACCGGTACCGAGGTCGGTCTCCAGGGCTACCAGGCCCTGAACCAGATCGGTTCGGAGGCGTTCACCGGGTTCATCTCGTCGTACTTCAACACCCGTGAGCTCGCCCCGCTGGTGAGCGCGCTGGCGCTGTCGGCGACGGTCGGTTGCGGTTTCACCGCGCAGCTCGGCGCGATGCGGATCTCGGATGAGATCGACGCGCTGGAGGTCATGGCCGTCCCGTCGCTGCCGTTCCTCGTCTCGACCCGCCTGGTGGCGGGCATGATCGCGGTCATTCCGCTGTACGTGATCGGCCTGCTGGCCTCCTACGTGGCGACCCGGATCATGGTGACGACGTTCTTCGGCCAGTCCGCCGGTACGTATGACCACTACTTCAATCTGTTCCTGTCGCCGTACGACATCCTGTGGTCGTTCGGCAAGGTGATCATCTTCGCGGTGATCGTCATGCTGATCCACTGCTACTACGGCTTCAACGCCTCCGGCGGCCCCGCCGGGGTGGGCATCGCCGTCGGCCGTGCGGTGCGGACCTCCATCGTGACCGTCAACGTCCTGGACCTGATGCTCGGCATCGCCATCTGGGGCGCGACCACGAGCGTCAGAGTGGCGGGGTAGCGAAAATGCCAGAGAAGATCCGGAACCGCGTCTCCGGCGTGTCGTTCCTCATCGTGTGCGCGTTGCTGTTCGTCCTCTGCATCGCCTTCTACAACCGGGCGTTCTCGGACGTCGTGAAGATCAAGTACACCGCTGACCGGGCGGGGCTCCAGTTGCTGCCCCACTCGGACGTCAAGATCCGCGGCCTGATCATCGGCGAGGTCAAGTCCATCAGGTCGGCGCCCGACGGCAGCGCCGTCATGGAGCTGGCGATCCAGAAGGACAAGGCAGGGCACGTCCCGTCGAACGCGACGGGCCGGCTGCTCCCCAAGACCCTGTTCGGTGAGAAGTACATCGATCTGTCGGTCTCGGCGCAGCCCGCGGCCCCGATCAAGAACGGCTCGGTGCTGACGCAGGACAAGTCGGCGGTGTCGGTCGAGATCGACCAGGTGCTGAACGACATCATGCCGCTGCTGGAGGCGGTCGAGCCGGCGAAGCTGAACGCGACGCTCAACGCCGTCGCCACGGCGCTCGACGGCCGGGGTGACCAGCTCGGCGAGACCGCGGAGCAGCTCGACACCCTGCTCGCCAAGGTCAACCCGAACCTGAAGACGTTCCTGTACGACCTGAAGGCCCTCGGTGACGTGTCGGACGTGTACGCGGCCGCCACTCCCGACCTGATGCGCGTGCTGCGGAACCTCAACTTCACCAGCGGGACCATCGTGGAGAAGCGTGCCGCGATCGAGGAGCTGATCCCGAGCGTGACCCAGGTGGCCGACAAGGGCACCCGGTTCATGAACGACAACAGCAGCAAGATCATCGGCATCAACATCTCCTGGAAGGCGCCGCTCAAGGTGCTGGCCAAGTACTCGGTGTCGTTCCCCTGCGTGATGTCCGGTCTGGACACCCTCAGCAAGAACAACAACGACGCGGTCGGTGCGGGCAAGCGTCCGTCCAGCAACCTGTGGATCGAGATCGTGAAGCCGCGGCCCGGCTACAAGTACCCGCTCAACAAGCCCGAGGCCCGCGACTACCGCAACCCGCGCTGCTACGGCCTGCCCAACCCCAAGGTGCCGTTCGACGACTGGCTGGCCCTGGACGGCAACGAGGACGACATCTGGTGGAAGAAGAACCGCGAGGTCTCGAACCTGTTCGTGACCCCCGGCCCCGGACAGTCCCAGAACGACGTGATCAAGGCCGTGGTCGCCCCCACCCTGGACATGGAAGCCGATGACGTGCCCGACTTCGCGACCCTGCTGTTCGGTCCGCTGGCCACGGGAGGGGTGGTGAACGTCCAGTGAGCGAGAACCGCAGAACCGTCGTCGACGGCCTCAAGCTGACCGCGTTCGTCGCCTTCACCTCGCTGATCACGGGCATTCTCGCCGTGACCATCGCCAACCACCGGTTCGGCCCGTCCACCGACTACAAGGCGATCTTCGTCGACTCCTCGGGCCTGCTCAAGGGCGACGAGGTGCGCGTCGCGGGCGTCCGGATCGGGCAGGTCAACGAGATCAAGCTGGCCCCCAACGGCACCCAGGCGGAAGTCCACTTCTCGCTGGAGCGGTCGGGTCCGTTCAGCGGCGGCGTGCCCGCCTCGACCCTCGCCCAGGTCCGGTACCGCAACCTCATCGGGCAGCGGTACCTGTCGCTGACGCAGGGCCCCGGCACCTCCGGTGAGGTGCTGTCGGGCAACGGGACCATCCCGGTCGAGCACACCGAGCCGGCCCTCGACCTCACCGCCCTGTTCAACGGCTTCCGGCCGCTGTTCCAGGCGCTGAACCCCGAGGACGTCAACAAGCTGTCGTTCGAGATCGTCAAGGTGCTCCAGGGTGAGGGCGGCACGATCAACTCGCTGCTCACGCATGTGGCGTCGCTGACCAACACCCTCGCCGACCGCGACGAGGTCATCGGCCGTGTCATCACCAACCTCAGTGAGGTGCTCGGCACCATCTCCGACCGCACCGACCAGACGAACACGCTGCTCAAGGAGCTGTCGGGTTTCGTGTCGGGGGTCGCGGACGACCGCAAGGCCATCATGGACTCGCTGTCGTCGCTGAACACCCTGACCGGCGTCACCGCCGACCTGCTGAAGCAGGCCCGCCCGTCGATCCAGACCGACATCGACGGCCTGAACACCCTGACCAGGACCCTCGCCGACAACGACGCGGTGCTGGACAAGTCGTTCAAGAACATGCGGAGCCGGCTGGAGAAGCTGAACCGGACCACCTCCTACGGTTCCTGGTTCAACTACTACCTCTGCAGCATGGACGCGCGGATCGTGCTGCCCGGCGCGCCGGCCTACTTCACGCCGAAGATCGTGAACGACAACGCGAGGTGCAAGCAGTGAGGATCCCGTTCCGAGAGAAGAACCCCACGGTCCTCGGCCTGGTCTCGCTCGGCTCGATCGCCCTGGGCGTCGCGCTGGCGTTGAACCTCGACAGCCTTCCGCTGGTCGGCGGCGGCACCACCTACCACGCGGAGTTCGCCGAGGCGGCGGGTCTGCGCGATGGCGAGGAGGTGCGGATCGCGGGCGTCAAGGTCGGCAAGGTGACCGGGCTCGACCTGGAGGGCGACCACGTGCGGGTCGACTTCAAGATCAACGACGGGGTGAAGATCGGCAACGCCACCCGCGTCGAGATCAAGATCAAGACCCTGCTGGGCTCGCACTACCTCGACGTCCATCCGCGCGGCCCCGAGAAGCAGCGGCCGTCCCTGGCCATCCCGCGCTCCCGCACCACCACGCCCTACGAGGTCGTCCCCGCGATCGCCGATCTGTCGAAGAACCTCACGCAGATCGACGACAAGCAGCTCGCGACCGCCTTCGACACCATGTCGGAGACGTTCAAGAACTCGCCCGAGGAGATCAAGGCCTCGCTCCAGGGCCTCCAGCGGCTGTCGAAGACGATCTCCTCGCGGGACGACGAGCTCGCGCAGCTCATCACCCGCGCCAAGGACGTCACCGGGGTGCTGGCCGACCGCAAGGACGACTTCCTGAAGGTCGTCCAGCGGGGCGACCAGATCCTCCAGGCCGTCCAGGCGCGCCGCGACACGATCCACCAGCTCCTGCTCAACACCTACGCGGTGTCCCAGCAGATCAACGCGGTGATCGACGAGAACGACGACGAGCTCAAGCCGCTGCTCAAGAACCTGCAGACCGTCTCGGCGCTCCTGTTGAGGAACAAGGAGACGCTCGACCGCAACCTCCAGCTGATGGCGGTCTACGGCCGGCAGTTCACCGACGCGACCGGCAGCGGCCGCTGGTTCGACAGCTACATCCAGAACTTCATCCCCATCCCCGCCAGCATCGGCCCGGCGTCCAAGGACAAGAAGCCGAAGAACAACGACAAGAAGAATTCCAACGACCCGCTCCCGCTGCTCCCGTGAGGCCCGCTGTGAGAACCCTCTTGCGTGTCGCGGTGCCGTTCCTGGTGGTGGTGGTCGCCGTCGCAGCCGTCGTGCTGTTCTGGCCGAGCGCACCCCAGAACAAGATCACCGCTTATTTCTCGAACACGGTCGGCCTCTACCCCGGGGCCGACGTCAGGATCCTCGGCATCCCCGTCGGAAAAGTCGACAGCATCCAGCCCGCGGGCGAGACCGTCAAGGTCGAGATGTCCTACGACCGGAAGCGGAAGATCCCGGCGGACGCCCAGGCCGTCATCGTCGCCCAGTCGCTGGTCTCCGACCGGTTCGTGCAGATCACCCCGGTCTACACCGGGGGAGCGGTGCTCGCGAAGTCGGCGACCTTCGACATCCGCCGCACCGCGGTGCCCGTCGAGGTCGACGAGGTCGCCCAGAGCCTGAACGACCTGAACAAGGCGCTCGGCCCCGACGGAGCCAACAAGGACGGCGCGCTGTCCCGCTTCCTCGAGGTCGGCGCCGCCAACCTCGAAGGCAACGGCGACGACCTGCGCAAGACCATCTCCGCCTCGGCCGACGTCCTGTCGACCCTGTCGGAGAACCGGCAGGACATCACCGCCTCCATCAACAACCTCGAGGCGCTGACCAAGGTCCTGGCCGACAACGACGGCGACGTCCGGCGGTTCACCGACCATCTGTCGTCGGTGTCGACCCAGCTCAACGGCGAGAAGGAGGAGCTCAGCCAGGCGCTGCAGATCCTCGGCCCGACGCTGCAGAAGGTCACCAAGTTCGTCAAGGAGAACAAGGGCAGCATCTCCAAGAGCACCGCCGACCTGGCGGCCGCGACGGCGGTGCTGGTCAAGCAGAAGGAAGCGCTCGGCGACTTCCTCGGGACCGCGCCGCTGGGCATCGCCAACATGGCGCGCGCCTACGACCCGATCTCCGGGACCCTGCACACGCGCACCAACTTCCTCCAGTTCAAGAACCCCGCGGACTGGATCTGCTCGCTGGCCTACTCCCTCGGCAGCCCGCCCCAGGACTGCCTGAAGACCCTCGCGCCGATCGCGGGCGGCCTCGGCTTCGACCTGAAGTTCGACCTGTCGTGGATCACCGCGCTGACCACCACCTACAACCCGCACCCCGTGCCCTGCGACGCCTACGCGCCGAACGACAAGCGCAAGCCGGCCAAGTGCAAGGGCGTCAAGACCGGCCAGGCGGGCGGCAAGCCCGACCAGACGCTCGGCGGGTTGCTCCCGGACGGAGGAGGCCAGTGAAGAAGCGGCTAGCTCTCGCCACCGCCGCGGTACTCGCGGTGTCGGGCTGCTCGTTCGACGGGGTCTCCTCGATCCCGCTGCCCGGCGGCCCCGACCTGGGATCGCACCCGTACGAGGTGCACATCCAGTTCGCGAACGTCCTCGACCTGGTGCCCCAGGCGACCGTCAAGGTCAACGACGTGTCCGTCGGCCGGATCGAGGAGATCAAGCTGGACGGCTGGCGCGCCGACGTCACCGTCAAGCTGAACGGGTCGGTCAAACTGCCCGACAACGCCACCGCCACCATCGCCCAGACCTCACTTCTGGGTGAGAAGTATGTTGCGCTGAAGCCACCGGCTTCCGGAGCGAGCGGTGAGCTCTCAGGCGGCGACCTCATCCCGATCGAGGCGACCAAGCAGAACACCGAGGTCGAAGAGGTCCTGTCGGCGCTGTCGATGCTCCTCAACGGCGGCGGCATCGAGCAGATCTCCACGATCACCCGGGAGCTCAACGCGGCGATGTCCGGCCGCGAGGAGACGATCAAGTCGGTGCTCAAGCGGGTCGACAAGTTCGTCACCGTGATCGACAAGCAGAAGTACGTCATCACCGACGCCCTCGACAAGATCGACAAGCTGATGGTGAAGCTCGAGGCGGAGAAGGGCACGATCGCCGACACGCTCGAGCAGACCGCGCCGGCCGTGTCGATCCTCCGCCAGAACCGCGCCGACCTCACCAAGATGCTGGTCGGGCTCTCCAAGTTCGGCGACATCACCTCCAGCACGATCACGAAGTCCAAGAAGGACTTCCTGGCCAACCTGAAGGCGCTCCAGCCGGTCCTGAAGAACATCAACAAGAGCGGTGACCTGGTGCCGAAGAACATCGGCAACCTGCTGACGTTCCCGTTCCCCGACGACTTCGCCAACACCGTCCGCGGTGACTTCGCGAACATGAACATGACGGTCTCGCTCGACATGAACGAGATCATGCACAACCTGCTCACCGGCACCTCGGCCGACAAGTCACTCGCCAAGTCGCTGTCCAAGCAGGCCGCCGCGCTGCGCAACCTCATCGCGCCGCCCGGCACCTCCCTCACCCAGCAGCCGCCGGGCGTGCTCGGCGTCGGCGACGGCAGCGGCCCGGGCACCTCGATCCTCCCGACGGTCGGGATGACCGACCCGTCGCTCGACGCACTCCTGGGAGGCACGTCGTGATCCTCAAGCCGGGCGTCAAAGTCCAGTTGCTCGTGTTCCTGATCATCACGGTGCTGGGCGTCGGGTACACCGCCTACCGGTACATCGGGGTCGGTCAGCAGTTGCTGAACAACAGCTACACGGCCTACGTCGAGCTGCCGGACTCCGGCGGCGCGTTCACCAACTCCGAGGTCACCTACCGCGGCGTCACCATCGGCAAGGTCGGGCCGATCAAGCTCACCGACACCGGGGTCCGGATCGAGCTGCTGCTCAAGAAGGACCACAAGGTGCCCGCCGACACCCTCGCGGTCGTCGCCAACCGGTCCGCGGTCGGCGAGCAGTACGTCGACCTGCAGCCGCGCAGCGACAAGGCGCCCTACCTGTCCGACGGTCCCGCCCACACGATCCCGGCGACCGACACCCGCATCCCGGTGCGCGTGTCCGAGCTGCTGGTCAACCTGGACAACACCGTCGCGTCGGTCAACCCGAAGAACCTCAAGACCATCGTCGACGAGCTCGACAAGGCGTTCAAGGGCACCGGCTCGGACCTGCAGTCGATCCTCGACGACAGCGGCCGGATCATCAAGGAGATGGACCAGAACTACGCGACCACCGAGGACCTGCTGGACAACAGCAAGGTTGTGCTGACCACCCAGCGCGACAAGGGCACCGCCATCCAGAACTTCGCGCGGCAGCTCGCCTCGTTCACCGACCAGATCCGCAAGGACGACGCCGCCATCCGCAAGGACATCGACGTCACCGTCCCCGCCGTGGACCAGGCCGACGACCTCATCGACCGGCTCGCGCCCGACCTGCCCGTCCTGCTCGCCAACCTCACCTCCACCGGCCAGGTCATCACCCGGTACGAGGACGGCCTGCGGACCCTGCTCCTGCTGTTTCCCGCCGCGCTCGGCGGCGGCCCGACGATCCTGCCGGGCGACGGCTACCAGCACATGGGCCTGGTGCTCAACGGCGACACCCCGGCGCCGTGCACCAAGGGCTACGAGAAGACCAAGAAGCGCTGGCCCCAGTTCACGCAGGAGACCCCCGCCCGTCTCGACATCGGCTGCACCGACCCGGACAAGAACATCGCGGTCCGCGGCGCGAAGAACGCGCCGAAGCCGCGTCCGGCTCCGATCCTGCCGCCCGGCGCCCTCGACGGAGCGGGCGAACCCCCCGCCGCGTCCGTCGTCAGGAACGTCTCGGACGAGGACTCCGACGACGACCAGCGCAAGCCGTACCAGACGCAAACGTCCAAGTCGGTCTATGTGACCGGCTACGATCCGACCACCGGAAAGTACGTCGGACCGGACGGAAAGACGTATGTCGTCGGTTCGACCGGCGGTCAGAAGAGCCTCTTGGGGGATGAATCGTGGAAGTGGCTGCTCCTCGGCCCGCTGTCATGAGGCGCGTCGCCGCGCAATGGCGCTGGGGGGTGACGGCCCTGCTGGTCGTCGCCCTGCTCGTCGCCGGCGCGCTGCTCGTCCCGCCCGCCCAGAAGGCCTGGTCCGCCTCGTCCGACATGGACCGGCGGAACGAGGCCCTCACGGCCGCACGGCAGGTCGCGCTCAACATGGTGACCATGAACTACGACACCGTCGACGCCGACGTGCAGCGCGTGCTGTCCGGCGCGACGGGCGGGTTCAAGGACCAGTGGGGCGGCGAGACCAAGAACCTCGCCGACCAGCTCACCAAGAACCAGTCGAAGTCGAGCGGATCGGTGCTCAGCGCCGGAGTGGTCTCGCTCGACGAGGACTCCGCCGAGGTCATCGTGGCCGTCACCTCCGTGGTGACCACCCCTCAGGTGCCCAACGGAGCCGCCCGGAACATGCGGTTCCGGATGAGCCTCGTCAAGGAACACGGCAAGTGGCTCGTGTCGGACTTTGCGATGGTGCAGTGAACCTCTTCAAGAAGTCCTCGTCCGCGATCGCCGAGATCGAGACCGAGGAAGACGCCACCGTCATCGAGCCCGTCGAGGGCCAGCTCAGCCTCGACGACCTCGACGGCACGCCCACCACCTCCGACGAGGAGGTCGAGGACCAGCTCGCGCTGGACGTCGACCTGCCGGAGGACGAGACGGTCGCCGACGAGCCGGAGAAGACCCCGGCCAAGGCGCCCGCGGCCAAGAAGAAGATCTCCACGGCCAAACCCGCCGCAGCCAAGCCCGCCGCCGCCAAGCCCGCCACGGACAAGCCCGCCACGGACAAGCCCGCCACGGACAAGCCCGCCACGGACAAGCCCGCCGGCGGTCCGCCGCTCTGGGTGATGATCACCCTGGGTCTGGTGGCCGCGGCGCTGCTCGGCGGCGCGTTCTTCCTGCGGGCCGAGACCGACGGCAAGTACTCCGAGAAGGAGCTCGACTCGGCGAGCCGGGCGGCCGTCAACGCCGCGCAGGACATCTCCTCCTGGGACTACCGGACCATCGAGTCCGACACCAAGAACGTCCTGAAGGAGACCACCGGCGACTTCCGGGCCGCCTACGAGAAGAGCGCCGCCAAGCTCCTCGCGCAGGCCCCCGAGCAGGAGGCCGTCGTGCTGGGCACCGCCAGCAAGGCCGGGGTCGAGTCGGCCGACGAGAACGGCGTGCGGGTCCTGGTGTTCCTCAACCAGTCCACCAACCGCAAGGGCGCGGAGCCCTCGACCGACCTGCACCGGCTCCGGCTGACCATGGTCGAGTCGGGCGGCTCCTGGCTGGTCTCCAAGCTGGAAGTGCTCTGACCGCTTTCCCTTCGAGTTTCCCTTCGAGGAACGGCACCGGTCTCCCCCGACCGGTGCCGTTCTTCTTTTTCCTAACGCACCAGCTTCAGATTGAAGTGGGAAGTCCCCGTCGCCTGCATGATCCGCAGCCAGAGGGGGAGCAGCATCTCGGTGCCCCTGGCCGTCGACAGATCCCCGAGATCGACGACGTCCCGGTGGCCGATCTCGGTGAGCAGCCCCGCGACGGCCTTCTTGGCGCCGGCGTCGTCCCCCGACACGAAGATCGTGTGATCGCCGTCCGCCAGGGTCTCCGGATGGACCATCAGATCGGCCGTCATCGTGTTGAACGTCTTGACGACCAGCGCGTCGGGGAACGCCGCCTGGATCCGCTCGGCGAGCGAGTCGGTGTCCTTGACGAACAGGGTGGGCGGGAACCCCTGCGAGAAGTCCAGCGGATTGGTGACGTCAATGAGGATCTTGCCCGCCAGGTTCCCCGCTCCCGCCCCCTCCAGGGTCTGCAGCGTGGTCTGCCCGGACGAGGCGTTGACGACGATCTCAGCCCCGGCCGCCGCCTCGGCGAGGGTCGCCACCCCGATCCGCCCGTGCCGCGCCGCCCAGACCCCGAACCCCTCCTGGCCCTGCTGATCGGGCTCCGTCCTGGCCAGGGTCGCCGCGACGTCCCGCGTCCCGACCGTCACGGTGTGGCCGAGTTCGGCGAACCGCCCCGCCAACGCCCGTCCGACCCCGCCGGTCCCCAACACGGCAATCCGCATGATCTTCTCCTAGCGAGTACGCACTGATGAACGGCTCGAACAACCCCGCCGAACCGCTCGGTATTTCCCCTTCCGCCCGCCGATTCTGATCAAGTCACGCCTTCTGATCAAGCCACGCCTGATCAAGCAACGCCGCGAACCCGTGGGCCTACTCCCGCCGCGCCAGGATGTGCCCGTCAAGGAATCCCGGTCGTCCGCCGCCTTCACCGACGAACCGCGCGACGGGGGCCAGCCCCGCCTCGCCGAGCATCCTTCCCACAATTCCCGCGGGCCATGCGAACGCGGGCGCCACTTGATGCGCGAATTCCAGCGGCCCGTCGCCCTCGATCGCGAAGAAGCTGACCAGGGTGTGCCGGCCGGGTGCCAGCACCCGGGCGAACTCGGTGAAGATCGCGGGCACCTCGGCCACCGGCGTGTGGATCACCGAGTACCGGGCGAGCAGCCCGCCGAGCGCCCCGTCGGCGACGGGCAGCGCCCCCAGTTCGCCCCGGACGAAGGTCAGTTCCGGCCACGCCCGCCGGGCGAGCTCCACCATCTCGGCGGAGGCGTCAAGCCCGAACGCGTCCACCCCGAGCGTGCGCAGCAGCCCCGTCACATGCCCGGGCCCGCACCCCACGTCGGCGACGGGCCCCCGGGTGAGCTCGGCGAAGGCGCCCAGCATGGCCCGCGCGAACGGCTCGTCCTCCAGCGCGTTCCCGAACCGCTCCGCATAGAGCTCCGCGACACCGTCGTAGGCCGCCGCGACCCGCCGTGTATGGTCCCCCACGCCACAGCAATCTAGCCCTGCCACCACCCCCGCAGGAACCCTCTTCTCCACGCTCCAGGCGTCCGCGTACGCGGCGTAGCCGGTGAGGGTCGGGCGAGCCTTCCGGTAGGTCCGGTTCGTCCGTTGAGGTCAAGATCTTGCCAAGGCGGGGCAGGTGTGGGCAACGTCAAGATCGTTTGGTGACGGCCTGGGGCGGGCTTGATCCAAGGGGGCCGCGACGTGTCCGGTAAGCAGCGGGTTTGTGGTTATTCCTTGTGAGCCGCGTCTCTAAACTATGAACCTCGTCACTGCTGCTCAGAGCCCGAAAAGTCCGCGTGCGGCCTTGACTTGTAGGGCCTGAAGGACGATGCTGCGAGGCAACGATGATGTGCATAGAGACCGTAGAGTTGCGTGCAGTGTGCCAGTCGGCTACACTGCCCCTTTGCGCTGCCCTTTAACTATCCGCCGTGGCAACCTTGTCGTGATCTTGACTTATGATCACTGTTTTCTCGGGGATGGTTTGGCGTGCACGCCCGTCACCGCCGCGAGCCCTCGGAAGGACCACTCTTGGCAGCCTCGCGCAACGCCTCGAAGACCCTGACCGGTCCGAACCGCGTCTCTTTCGCGCGCATCGATGAACCGCTTGAAGTCCCGGATCTTCTCGCTCTGCAGACAGAGTCCTTTGACACTCTGCTCGGCAATGAGCGTTGGAAGAACCGTGTCCAGGCGGCCCAGGATGCCGGTCGCAAGGACGTCCCGACCCAGTCGGGTCTCGAAGAGATCTTTGAGGAGATCAGTCCCATTGAGGACTTCTCCGGGACCATGTCGCTCTCGTTCCGCGACCACCGGTTCGAGCCGCCCAAGTACTCCGTTGAGGAGTGCAAGGACAAGGACATGACCTACTCCGCCCCGATGTTCGTCACGGCGGAGTTCATCAACAACACCACTGGTGAGATCAAGAGCCAGACGGTGTTCATGGGTGACTTCCCGCTCATGACGCCCAAGGGCACTTTCATTATCAACGGCACCGAGCGTGTCGTCGTCTCTCAGCTCGTCCGCTCCCCGGGCGTCTACTTCGAGCGTCAGCTCGACAAGACCTCGGACAAGGACATCTACAGCTGCAAGGTGATCCCCTCGCGGGGCGCCTGGCTCGAGTTCGAGATCGACAAGCGCGACAACGTCGGCGTCCGTATCGACCGCAAGCGCAAGCAGGGCGTCACCGTCCTGCTCAAGGCGCTCGGCTGGGACGAGGCCCGCATCCTCGAGCGCTTCGGCGACTACGAGTCGATGCGCATCACCCTCGAGAAGGACCACACCGCTGGTCAGGACGAGGCGCTGCTCGACATCTACCGCAAGCTGCGGCCGGGCGAGCCCCCCACGAAGGAGTCCGCGCAGACCCTTCTCAACAACCTGTACTTCAACCCGAAGCGGTACGACCTCGCCAAGGTCGGTCGGTACAAGGTCAACAAGAAGCTCGGCCTGGACATCGAGATGAACCAGGGCACCCTGACCGAGGACGACATCGTCGCCACGATCGAGTACCTGGTCCGCCTGCACGCCGGCGAGGAGGAGTTCAACGCTCCCGACGGCCGTGACCTGCCGGTCGAGGTCGACGACATCGACCACTTCGGCAACCGCCGCCTGCGCAGCGTCGGCGAGCTCATCCAGAACCAGGTCCGTCTCGGCCTGGCCCGGATGGAGCGCGTCGTCCGCGAGCGGATGACGACTCAGGACGTCGAGGCGATCACGCCGCAGACCCTGATCAACATCCGCCCGGTCGTGGCGTCGATCAAGGAGTTCTTCGGCACCTCCCAGCTGTCGCAGTTCATGGACCAGACCAACCCCCTCGCGGGCCTGACGCACAAGCGTCGTCTCTCCGCGCTGGGCCCGGGTGGTCTGTCCCGTGAGCGCGCCGGCATGGAGGTCCGTGACGTCCACCCGTCGCACTACGGCCGCATGTGCCCGATCGAGACCCCGGAAGGCCCGAACATCGGCCTGATCGGCTCGCTCGCCGCCTTCGGCCGGGTCAACCCGTTCGGTTTCATCGAGACCCCGTACCGCAAGGTCATCGACGGCAAGGTCACCGAGCAGATCGACTACCTGACGGCCGACGAGGAGGACCGCTTCGTCAAGGCGCAGGCCAACTCGGGCCTCAACGCCGACGGCACCTTCGCCGAGGCACGGGTCCTGGTCCGCACCAAGGGCGGTGAGACCGAACTGGCTCGCGCGTCCGAGGTCGACTACATGGACGTGTCCGCGCGTCAGATGACGTCGGTCGCGACCGCGATGATCCCGTTCCTCGAGCACGACGACGCCAACCGCGCCCTCATGGGCTCGAACATGCAGCGTCAGTCCGTCCCGCTGCTCCGCTCCGAGGCCCCGCTCGTGGGCACCGGCATGGAGTACCGCGCCGCCACCGACGCCGGTGACGTGATCACCGCGGAGAAGGCCGGCGTGGTCGAGGAAGTGTCCGCCGACTACGTGACCGTCATGAACGACGACGGCACCCGGCAGACCTACCGCGTCGCCAAGTTCAAGCGTTCCAACCAGGGCACCTGCTTCAACCAGAAGCCCATCGTGGACGAGGGCCAGCGGGTCGAGTTCGGCCAGGTCCTCGCCGACGGCCCCTGCACCGACCAGGGCGAGATGGCCCTCGGCAAGAACCTCCTCGTGGCGTTCATGCCGTGGGAAGGCCACAACTACGAAGACGCGATCATCCTCAGCCAGCGGCTGGTCCAGGACGACGTCCTGTCCTCGATCCACATCGAGGAGCACGAGGTCGACGCCCGCGACACCAAGCTCGGCCCCGAAGAGATCACCCGGGACATCCCGAACGTCTCCGAAGAAGTGCTCGCCGACCTCGACGAGCGCGGCATCATCCGGATCGGCGCGGACGTCGTCACCGGCGACATCCTCGTCGGCAAGGTCACGCCCAAGGGCGAGACCGAGCTGACCCCGGAAGAGCGCCTGCTCCGCGCGATCTTCGGTGAGAAGGCGCGCGAAGTGCGCGACACCTCCCTGAAGGTCCCGCACGGCGAGTCCGGCAAGGTCATCGGAGTCCGCGTGTTCTCGCGCGACGAGGGCGACGAGCTCCCGCCGGGCGTCAACGAACTGGTCCGCGTGTACGTGGCCCAGAAGCGCAAGATCACCGACGGTGACAAGCTGGCCGGCCGCCACGGCAACAAGGGCGTCATCTCCAAGGTGCTGCCCGTCGAGGACATGCCGTTCCTCGAAGACGGCACCCCGGTCGACATCGTCCTCAACCCGCTGGGTGTTCCGGGCCGGATGAACGTCGGCCAGGTCCTCGAAACCCACCTCGGCTGGGTCGCCTCGCGCGGCTGGAAGATCGAGGGCGACGACGAGGACTGGAAGCGCTCCCTCAAGGCCATCGGCCTGGAGGAGGCCCCGCCGTGGACCAACACGGCGACCCCGGTCTTCGACGGCGCGCACCAGGAGGACGTCACCGGCCTGCTGGCCAGCACCATCCCCAACCGGGACGGCCAGCGCATGGTCAGCGGCGGCGGCAAGGCGATGCTCTTCGACGGCCGCTCCGGCGAGCCGTTCAAGGACGCGATCTCCGTCGGCTACATCTACATCCTGAAGCTGCTCCACCTGGTGGACGACAAGATCCACGCCCGCTCGACCGGCCCGTACTCGATGATCACGCAGCAGCCGCTGGGTGGTAAGGCGCAGTTCGGTGGTCAGCGGTTCGGTGAGATGGAAGTGTGGGCCCTCGAGGCCTACGGCGCGGCCTACGCGCTCCAGGAGCTGCTCACCATCAAGTCCGACGACGTCCTCGGCCGCGTGAAGGTGTACGAGGCCATCGTCAAGGGCGAGAACATTCCGGAACCGGGCATTCCTGAGTCCTTCAAGGTCCTCATCAAGGAAATGCAGTCCCTGTGCCTGAATGTGGAAGTGCTTTCTTCGGACGGCATGAACATCGAGCTTCGCGACAGCGACGAAGACGTGTTCCGCGCCGCCGAAGAGCTGGGCATCGACCTTTCTCGGCGTGAGCCGAGCTCGGTCGAGGAAGTCTGAGAGGGGAGCCAGTGCTAGACGTCAACTTCTTCGACGAGCTCCGCATCGGCCTTGCGACCGCCGACGACATCCGTCAGTGGTCGCACGGCGAGGTGAAGAAGCCCGAGACCATCAACTACCGGACCCTCAAGCCCGAGAAGGACGGACTCTTCTGCGAGAAGATCTTCGGTCCGACCCGGGACTGGGAGTGCTACTGCGGTAAGTACAAGCGCGTCCGGTTCAAGGGCATCATCTGTGAGCGCTGCGGCGTCGAGGTCACTCGCGCCAAGGTGCGTCGTGAGCGGATGGGCCACATCGAGCTGGCCGCCCCCGTCACCCACATCTGGTACTTCAAGGGCGTCCCGTCGCGGCTCGGATACCTTCTCGACCTTGCTCCCAAGGACCTCGAGAAGATCATCTACTTCGCGGCGTACATGATCACGTCGGTGGACACCGAGAAGCGCGACCGCGACCTGCCGACGCTGGAGGCGCACGTCTCCGTCGAGCGTCAGCAGCTCGAGCAGCGCCGTGACGCGGACGTGGAGAACCGGCAGCAGAAGCTCGAGTCCGACCTGGCCGAGCTCGAAGCCGCCGGCGCCAAGGCCGACCAGCGCCGCAAGGTCCGTGAAGGCGCCGAGCGTGAGATGAAGCAGCTGCGCGACCGTACGCAGCGCGAGATCGACCGCCTCGACGAAGTGTGGACGCGTTTCAAGAACCTCAAGGTCCAGGACCTCGAGGGCGACGAGATGCTCTACCGCGAGATGCGCGACCGGTTCGGCAAGTACTTCCAGGGCGGCATGGGCGCCGCGGCCATCCAGGCCCGGCTCCAGAACTTCGACCTCGACCTCGAGGCCGAGAAGCTGCGCGAGATCATCCGCACGGGCAAGGGCCAGAAGAAGGCTCGTTCGCTCAAGCGGCTGAAGGTCGTCAGCGCCTTCCTGAACACCACCAACAGCCCGCTGGGCATGGTGCTGGACTGCATCCCGGTGATCCCGCCGGACCTGCGTCCGATGGTGCAGCTGGACGGTGGCCGCTTCGCGACCTCCGACCTGAACGACCTGTACCGCCGCGTCATCAACCGGAACAACCGGCTGAAGCGCCTCCTCGACCTCGGCGCGCCCGAGATCATCGTGAACAACGAGAAGCGGATGCTTCAGGAGGCCGTCGACGCCCTGTTCGACAACGGCCGTCGCGGCCGTCCCGTCACCGGGCCCGGCAACCGGCCCCTGAAGTCCCTGAGCGACATGCTCAAGGGCAAGCAGGGACGTTTCCGCCAGAACCTGCTCGGCAAGCGCGTCGACTACTCCGGCCGTTCGGTCATCGTCGTCGGCCCGCAGCTGAAGCTGCACCAGTGCGGTCTGCCCAAGCAGATGGCCCTGGAGCTGTTCAAGCCGTTCGTGATGAAGCGCCTGGTCGATCTCAACCACGCGCAGAACATCAAGTCGGCCAAGCGCATGGTCGAGCGCGCCCGCCCCGTCGTGTGGGACGTCCTCGAAGAGGTCATCACCGAACACCCGGTGCTCCTCAACCGTGCGCCCACGCTGCACCGTCTGGGCATCCAGGCGTTCGAGCCGCAGCTCGTCGAGGGCAAGGCCATCCAGATCCACCCGCTCGTCTGCACCGCGTTCAACGCGGACTTCGACGGCGACCAGATGGCGGTGCACCTGCCGCTGTCCGCTGAGGCCCAGGCCGAGGCGCGGATCCTGATGCTGTCGACGAACAACATCCTCAAGCCGTCCGACGGCAAGCCCGTGACGATGCCCACCCAGGACATGGTCATCGGCCTGTACTGGCTGACCGGCACCGACCCGGACCTCGCCGGCGAAGGCCGCGTGTTCTCGACGGTGTCCGAGGCGATCATGGCCTACGACCGGAACGAGCTCTCGCTCCAGGCCGAAGTCCAGATCCGGTTCAAGGACATCGTCCCGCCGCGCGGCTGGGTGGCGCCCGAGAACTACGAGGCCGGCGACCCGATCCGTCTCACGACGACCCTCGGCCGCGCCCTGTTCAACGAGACCCTGCCCGCCGACTACCCCTTCGTGAACTTCGAAGTCGGTAAGAAGCAGCTTTCGGTCATCGTGAACGAGCTCGCCGAGACCTACCCCAAGGTCCAGGTCGCCGCCGCGCTGGACGCCCTCAAGAGCGCCGGTTTCCACTGGGCCACCCGGTCCGGTGTCACCATCGCCATCGACGACGTCATCTCGCCGCCCAACAAGGCCGAGATCCTCGGCGGGTACGAGAAGCGCGCCGAGAAGGTCCAGCGGGAGTACGAGCGCGGTCTGATCACCGACGACGAGCGCCGCCAGGAGCTCATCGAGATCTGGACCCACGCCACGACGGACGTCGCGGACGACATGATGAAGTCGTTCCCGAAGCACAACCCGATCTGGATGATGGTGAACTCCGGAGCGCGAGGCAACCCGCTCCAGGTCCGCCAGATCTCCGGTATGCGTGGTCTGGTGTCCAACCCCAAGGGTGAGACGATCCCGCGTCCGATCAAGTCCTCGTTCCGCGAGGGCCTGTCGGTCCTGGAGTACTTCATCTCCACCCACGGTGCCCGCAAGGGTCTGGCCGACACCGCGCTGCGCACCGCCGACTCGGGTTACCTGACCCGTCGTCTGGTGGACGTCGCGCAGGACGTCATCGTCCGGGAAGAGGACTGCGGCACCGACCGCACCATCCCCTTCCGGATCGCCGAGGACGAGCGCGCCGCCGACGGTTCGCTGGTCAAGCTGGCGACGTCGGAGTCCAGCCTCGTCGGCCGCACCATCGCGGTGGACATCGAGGTCGACGGGACCGTGATCTTCCCGGCCGACACCGACCTGTCCGACGCCGTCATCTCCAAGCTGGTCGAGGTGGGCGTCGAAGAGGTCAGGACGCGCTCCGCCCTGGTCTGCGAGGCCAAGATCGGCGTCTGTGCCGCCTGCTACGGCCGTTCGCTGGCCACCGGCAAGCGCGTGGACGTCGGTGAGGCCGTCGGTATCATCGCGGCGCAGTCCATCGGTGAGCCCGGCACCCAGCTGACCATGCGTACCTTCCACACCGGTGGTGTGGCGGGTGGCGACATCACGCACGGTCTGCCGCGTGTCCAGGAACTGTTCGAGGCGCGCATCCCCAAGGGTGTCGCCCCGATCACCGAGGTCGCCGGCCGCGTCAAGATCGACGAGACCGACCGCACCCGCAAGATCGTCATCGTGCCGGACGACGGCAGCGACGAGATCGCCTACCCCGTCTCGATGCGTTCGCGCTTCGAGGAGGGCGTGTCCGAGGGTGCGCACGTCTCCGTCGGCCAGCAGCTCATCAAGGGTGCGATCAACCCGCACGAGGTGCTCCGCATCCTCGGCCCGCGCGCGGTCCAGCTTCACCTCGTCGCCGAGGTGCAGGAGGTCTACCGCTCGCAGGGTGTGTCGATCCACGACAAGCACATCGAGATCATCGTCCGCCAGATGCTCAAGCGCGTGAACGTGCTCGAGGCTGGCGACACCGCGCTCCTCCCGGGTGACCTGGTCGAGCGTCCGATCTTCGAGCGCACCAACCGCGCCGTCGTGGCCGAGGGTGGAACCCCCGCGGCCGGACGTCCGGTCCTGATGGGCATCACCAAGGCGTCGCTCGCCACCGAGTCCTGGCTGTCGGCGGCCTCCTTCCAGGAGACCACCCGAGTCCTCACCGAGGCGGCCATGCACTCCAAGAGCGACTCCCTGCTGGGCCTCAAGGAGAACGTCATCATCGGTAAGCTCATCCCGGCCGGTACGGGTATGCCCCAGTACCGCAACGTCCGGGTCGAGCCCACCGAGGAAGCGAAGGCGGCCGTCTACTCGGTCGGCTCCTACGACGACACCTCCGAATACACCTTCGGCACGGGCTCCGGCGAAGCCGTCCCCCTGGAGGAATACGACTTCGGCCAGTACGGCCGCTAGTCACACAGCACGACAGAAGGGCCGCCTCCCCTCGGGAGGCGGCCCTTCGCCGTTAGGGTGGCCACGTATATACATAGGGAGGCACCGGTTGTCTGCGATCTTTGAATGGGCGACGCCCGAGAACCTCCAGCCGGAACCGATCACCGAGGAGATCTGGCGGGAGCTGCCCGAGGATTTCTGCCGTCTCGTCGAGGTGGTCAACGGGCAGGCGATCCGCTGCGACTCGCCGACCCGGGAGCACCAGAGCGCCGTGGCCAGGCTCACGGAGATGTTGGACGCGAACATCGACCGGTATGTGAGTGCGGACCGCCACGGCTGCGTCGACGTCAGCATGGACTTCGATGTCCGGCTGTGGCGGGTCCCCTTTCTCACGATCCGCCGTCCCGACGTGGCGCTCTTCTCCTGCTCCGATGAGAGGCCGTTGCCGGCCCAGCTGGTGAAGGTGGTGATCGAGGTGGTGTCGGGCAACGGCAAGGCCGAGACCGCCGACAAGATGGGGGAGTACGCGCTGGCGGGCATCCCGTGGTACTGGCTGGTGTGGCTGTCGGGGAACGAGGTCGCCTCCGTTGACGTGCACGTTCTCGACCACACCGTCGGCCAGTACCGCAAGTACCGGACCTTCTATCCCGAGGAGGAGACCCTGGTGATGGACGCGCCGTTCCCGATCCGGCTGGAATGGTCACGTCTCGCGCGGCTCACCCGATAGATTCCGGCCCATGGAGATCATCAATGTGATCGTGCTGCTGGTCTGCCTGGTGTCCGTGGTGGTGGGGTGTGTTGGGCTGGTCAGGGCGTTGGGGAGGTTGAGGTAGGGCTACGCTTGGTGAGCATGGAGCTCGAGTTCTCGTATGACCTGCATCCGGATCTGAAGAACCTCGAATGGCTGCTGGGCACCTGGGAAGGTGACGGCATCGGGGACTATCCGACGATCGAGAAATTCCGGTTCGCCCAGCAGCTGTCGATCAGCCATGTGGGGAAGCCCTACCTGATCCACACCAGCCGCACCTGGAAGCTGGACGACGAATTCAAGAAAGGGCCGCTGCTCGCGGTCGAGACGGGGTTCTGGCGGGTGCCCGGCGGGGAACGCGACGTCGAGCTGATGCTCACCCACCCGACCGGGATCATGGAGCTTTACGTCGGGGAGATCGCGTTCAACCAGGTCCAGCTCGTCACCGACGCGGTCGTCCGCACCCCGACGGCCAAGGAGGTGACGGCCGGGAAGCGCCTGTACGGGCTGTTCCCTGCCGCCGAAGGCCAGGAGGAACGGGACCTCGGCTGGGTCCACGAGATGGCCGCCGAAGGGCAGGACCTCCAGGTCCACATGTCGGCGCAGCTCAAGCGGGTGCCGGGAGTCACGGGCCACGAGTACAAGCCGTAGCGGGCCCGGAAAAGAGGCGATCCCCGGACCTTCCGCGGGTGCGGAGTGCCGACGGGACTGGTCGGCGGTCCGGGGATCGGGTGTCTGCCGCGTATTGCCAGGAGACAGTCCCGAAAACGGGCTGCTACCGGCGAGCAGCCACCTCGCTAGTCCCAGTGCGAATCATTACTTGGACCACCTCCTTTCGAGCGTGCGCCCAAGTTATGCGAGCTCCCCGCGGCAGGCAAATGTTTTTCCGGACGTAGGATTCGGGTATGTCGGCTACGTGGCAGGACGAGCTTCGGGCGCGCGGGTATCGCGTCACCCCGCAGCGGCAGCTTGTTCTGGAGGCGGTCGCCGCGCTGGAGCACGGCACTCCTGAGGAGATCTGCACGCAGGTGCAGCGGACGGCCACCGGCGTCAACATCTCGACGATCTACCGGACTCTGGAGCTCCTGGAGGAGCTCGGACTGGTCAAGCACGCCCATATCGGGCACGGTCCGCCGAATTACCACCTGGCGACGGAAGCAGATCACGTCCATCTGCGTTGTCGTGGATGCGGCAAGGTGGAGGACGTTCCGCCGACCGTGGCGGACGGCCTCGTCCAGGCCCTCGAGGACGGGTACGGGTTCGAGACCGACGTCCACCATCTGACGGTCTTCGGACGCTGCCGCCAGTGCCGGAGTTGAACCAGAAACCGGGGCAGGAATTGATCATTTACGCGGACGCGCCGGACGACACCGTTCCGGCCCATTTCGGGGATTTCTACGGCGAGCAGAAGGCGCTGGAAGCGGGCACGGCGCTCGTGGACCGGGGCAACCGGGGCGTGGTGACCGTCAGCGGCCCCGACCGGCTGTCGTGGCTGCACAGCCTGCTCAGCCAGCATCTGACGGCCCTCAAGCCGGGCGAGGCGACGCAGGCGCTGCTGCTGAGCCCCAACGGCCATCTGGAGCATCTGCTGCATCTCGTCGACGACGGCGAGAAGGTGTGGATCCATGTGGAGCCGGGCACGGCCGCCGAGCTGGCCGCGTTCCTGGACCGGATGCGGTTCATGCTCCGTGTCGAGGTCGCCGACGTCTCCGCCGACTACCGGGTCGTCACCGGGGAGCCGGGCCGCGCCCTGAACCCCGTCGCCCCCGAGTTCCCCGACGTCGCGGGCCCCACCTTCATCATCCCGCGCGAGACGGCCGTCGAGCCGACGGCGGGCCTGTGGGCGTACGAGGCGCTGCGGATCGCGGCGCACCGGCCGCGGCCGGGTTTGGACACCGATCACAAGACCATCCCGCACGAGGTGGGGCTGATCGAGACGGCCGTCCATCTCAACAAGGGCTGTTACCGCGGCCAGGAGACGGTGGCCCGGGTGCACAATCTGGGGCGTCCGCCGCGGCGGCTGGTCTTCCTCCATCTCGACGGCGGCGCGGACCGTCTTCCGGCCGCCGGAAGCCCGGTTGAGCTGGACGGACGCCAGATCGGGACGGTCGGCACCTCGGCCCGCCACTACGAGCTCGGCCCGATCGCGCTGGCCCTGGTGAAGCGGAACGTTCCTGTCGAGGCGGTCTTGACCGTCGATGGGATCGCGGCGAGCCAGGAAGTGATCGTTTCCCCTGACACGGGGCAGAACGTCACGATCGACCCGGCGTTGCGGGGCCGCCGACTGTGATTCACCGCCGGGAATGCGGGATATACACGATCCATGGCGTCGAACCCCCGACCGACGGTCGTCCCCCCGCCGTCCCCGCGGCAGCCCCGCAGATCGCGTGCGGGCCGCGACTACGAGCAGCTCGCCTGGTGGACCCTGTTCGCGGTGCTGGCCGCCGCGGCGGTCTGGACTCTGAGCTGGCGGCTGCTGCTGCTGACCGTGCTGCTGTGGAGCTTCTATGAGGTCTGTCTGGTCCGCGCCCGCTGCCGGGTGAAGACCAGGGAGGGCTTCGAGTGCAAGGAGTTCGTGCGCGGCCGGGTCTTCGCCCATGACAAGAAGCACCAGGAAGTGAAGAACGACGGCCTGTGGCTGATGGTCGGCCGTCCGAACCCCTACTACGACGAGAACAAGCAGAAGGGCCCCCGCGACACCGGCGTGGTGCTCGTCGCCCCCCGGATCCGCGGCCGGCTGGCCCGCCAGGACCGCGTCCTGATCTATCTGGCCTTCGCCGGCCTGGTCGCCTCGCTGACCGGGATGTTCTGGGGGCTGTTCTCCTAGCTCCAGGATCGGCTAGAGCTCCAGGATCACCGTGAAGGGCCCGTCGTTGAGCAGGGAGACCTTCATGTCGGCGCCGAAGCGGCCGGTGGCGACGGTCGCGCCCAGGGCGCGCAGCTCGGCGACGACGGTGTCGACCAGGGGTTCGGCGACGTCGCCGGGGGCGGCGGCCAGCCAGGACGGGCGGCGGCCCTTGCGGGCGTCCCCGTAGAGGGTGAACTGGCTGACGACCAGGAGCGGCCCCCCGACGTCGGAGCAGGACTTCTCGCCGTCCAGGATGCGCAGCCCCCACAGTTTCGCCGCGAGCTTCGCGGCCGTCGCCGGAGTGTCGTCGTGGGTGACGCCGACGAGGGCCAGCAGCCCCGGCCCTGTGATCTCTCCGACGATCTCGCCGTCGACCCGGACGGACGCCTCGCTGACCCGCTGAACCACTGCACGCATGGTCCCAGTCTCCCACCGCGATCACCGGAGAACGCCCTGGTTATGCTGGGTTATATGGCAGGAACAGCGGGTTTCGAACGTCCAGTACTTGTTGAGGTGGAGAGGTCCGGTTTCGTGGAGTCGCGGCACCGCGGGACGGCCGTCGCGCTCAACGCCGACGGCACGATCCGCGCGCAGCTCGGCCCGATCGACGCGCCGATCTTCCCCCGGTCCACGGTGAAGCCGTTCCAGGTCGAGGCGATGCTGGGCCTCGGGCTGGGGCTGAGCGGCGAGCTGCTGGCGCTGGCGGCGTCCAGCCATTCGGGGGAGCCGTTCCAGATCGCGGGCGTCGAGAAGATCCTCGGCGAGGCCGGGCTGACGGAGAAGGCGCTCCAGTGCCCGCCCGACTGGCCGATGGACCCCGAGGCGGCGCGGGCGCTGGTCAGGGACGGCGGCGGCCGGTCGCCGCTGTACATGAACTGCTCGGGCAAGCACGCCGCGATGCTGCTGACCTGCGTCCGCAACGGCTGGCCGACCGAGGGCTACCTCGACCGCGACCACCCGCTCCAGCGGGCCATCAGGGAGACGATCGCCCGCTACACCGGCGGCCCGATCTCGATCATCGGCACGGACGGCTGCGGCGCGCCCCTGTACGCGGTCACCCCGCTGGGCCTGGCCCGCGGCTTCCACGCCCTCACCAGCGGCCCGGTCGTCGAGGCGATGCGCGCCCACCCCGTCTGGACTTCCGGGACGGACCGGGACGAGTTCAAGGTCTCCCAGGCCGTCCCCGGGCTGCTGCTGAAGTGCGGCGCGGAGGGCGTCGACGCGTTCGTGCTGCCCGACGGCCGCTCCGGCGTCGTCAAGATCGAGGACGGGGCGATGCGCGCCCGCACCCCCGTCACGGTCGCGCTGCTGCACGCCCTGGGTGTCGCGGCGCCCGAGCTGACGGCTCTGGCGACCACGCCCCTGTACGGCGGCCGCGAGATCGTCGGCTCGATCAGGCTGGCGTCCGGGCTGCCGCTGTAGGCGTCAGCCGATCGGCAGGGTCAGTGTCGCCGGAGCGTCCGCGCTGCCCGCGAAGGTCAGCGAGCCGCCCGTCTTGCTGGTGGTCCGGTAGCGCAGGTCGACGGTGTCGACGACCAGGGTGAACCGGTGGCCCGGCTTGAGGGTCCACCGGATCGGCTGGAGCCGCAGATCGAGCCGGACGGCCCGGCCGGGCACGGCGTTCCGCAGCGAGTACGGCACATGCGTGACGAGCACCGCGTTCCCGCCCGGCGCCTCGTCGTACACGTAGGCGAACAGCGAGGTGTTCTTCGCCGACGGCGTGACCGTGGCGCGCAGCACCGGGAAGCCGCTGAGCGTGGTCGTCCGCCGGAGCTTCGGCCCGCGGATCAGCAGCGCGTCCCGCCGGTCCACCTCGGACGTCTTGATCTTCCAGTGGATCCCGGCCTGCGCCGCGAGCCCGGAGACCTCGACCACCCCGCTGTCGGCGACCGTCCCGCGCCCCGTGGCGATCTTCTGACGCCAGGCGGCCCGCCCCCGGTCCATGGTCCGCGACGTCCGCAGCGTGTACCGCAGGGTCTTCGCGCTGACCGCGCGCCAGTCCGGGAAGTTCCGCTGCCCGCCGCCGTTGTTGGCGGTCAGCCCGACCTGCCCTTCGCGGTCCGCGCCGTTGTCGACGCCGCGCAGATAGTGGTCGAACCAGCGGCGCGCGGCCGTGAACGAGGCGTTGGGCAGCCCGACCGCGCCGGTCAGATCGGCGGTGCCGTGGTCGCCGGGCGTGAACACGAGCCGTTTGGGCGTGGTCAGCCGGGTGAAGAAGTCGGTGATCTGGGCGGGCGGGAACAGCCCGTCCTGCCAGCCGTTGGTGATGAGGATCGCGGCGCCGTTGGCGTTGACCCGAGGCAGATAGCTGCCCGCGCCGCGCACCCTGGCCAGCGGGATCGCGGTGCCGAACTCGTCCTTGAGGTAGCCGTCCTGGACGGTCAGCAGATCGTCGCCCGGACGTCCGGTGAGGTGGCCGACGCCCAGCAGCATCGCGGCGGCCTGCTCGCTGACGGTCTCGTTGAGGAACAGCGAGTCCTCGAGGCTGGCCCAGGCGCTCATCGCCGCGACGGCCTTGATCCGCTTGTCGAACGCGGCGCCCAGCAGCGCGATCCCGGCGCCGTAGGAGATGCCGCCCGCGCCGACCCGGTCGGGGTCGCCGCCGTGCGCGACCCCCCAGTCGATGACCTTGGTGAGGTCGGCGACGTCGGGCCTGCCCGCCACCTCGATATGGCCGTCGGAGTCCCAGAAGCCGCGGCTGGTGTAGGCGATCACCTGGTAGCCGGCGGCGCTCCACTTGGCGGCGGCGCCCGCGTACTCGGCGTGGAAGATCGCCCAGCTCGACGGCAGGACGATCAGCGGGAACGGCCCCTTGCCCTTCGGCCGGAACACCAGCGCCTTGATCGCGGTGCCGCCGTCGCCGCGGATGGTCTCGTAGCTCGTGGTGAAGGAACCGGCCGCGGCGGCCGGACCGGCCGCCGTCAGCGAACCGGTCAAAGCCACCGCGGCGGTCAGCGCGCCGAGTCTCCTGCGCACGCGGCGCCTCCTCTTACCTAGCGTCGAACCGGGCTAAGTAAGTAAAGAGGTACTTATCCGTGTGGTCAATGACCTTGGGTCGGCTCACTACGCTGGAACAGGACGTACAGCCAGGCGAGGCTCGGCACCAGGAACAGCCCGCCCACGCCGAGCGCGAGGTAGACGATCTCCAGGGTGGCGTCCGAGGAGGCCGCCGCCTCCAGATCGAGCTCGGCCAGCGAGGCCGCGCCCCACAGCACCGACACCACGGCCAGCGCCGCGCTCACCCGCACCGCGACATAGCGCCGCCGGTACAGCAGGACGATCGAGACCAGACCGGCCAGCGCCGACAGCGCCAGCAGCGGCGACCGCACCCCGAGCGTCACCGCGCCCGGCAGGGCGAGGGCCCCGACGACCGCGCCCGTGGCCAGGGCGCGGCGCCGGAAGTTCTCGGTGGCCTCGGCGTCCATCCGGGCCGCGTCCCAGGTCAGGTAGACGGCCGCCAGGTAGGCGCAGAGCGCGCACGCCAGCACCCCGGAGTAGATCCCGGCGGCGCCCAGCCACGGCCCGTCCGTCGCGACGGCCCCGGCCACCGCGCCGAAGCAGAACGGGGTCAGCACCGACGACAGCCCGAACGCCCACCCGTACGGCCCGTCCGGCACCTCCTTGTGGAACACGAACGCGCTGCCCCGGATCACGATCCCGAGGACGGCCAGGCTGAGCGGCACCCAGTGCGAGCCCATGACGTCGGCGAAGACCGGCGGAAAGGCCGTCCACGTCATCACCATCACGAAGATGAGCCAGACGTGGTTGGCCTCCCAGACGGGCGCCATGGCGTGTTCGATCACCTTCCGGTCGGCTCCGCCGCGCGCGACGAGATGCCAGACCCCGGCCCCGAAGTCGGCCCCGCCGAACAGCAGGTAGGCCGACAGCCCCGCGATGATCAGAATTTCGGCGATCTGGCTCATACCGTCACTCCTTCGGCCTTCTCGGCTTCGGCCTTCTCGACAGGCGTCACATGCTTGAACCGCTTCAGCACCAGGACGGTCAGCACGGCGAGCACCGCGTAGACGACCAGCACCACATAGAGCCCGAACCGCAGCCCGCCCGCCGGGTTCACCGCCTCCGACGTCCGCATATATCCGTAGACGATCCACGGCTGCCGGCCCACTTCGGTGACCGTCCACCCGGCCTCCATGGCCACCACGGCCGCGACCCCGCTGATCAGGGCGCCGCGCAGGAACCACCGGTGCAGCGGCCCGTCGTAGGCGCGGCGCCTGGAGATCCAGAACCAGAGCAGCGAGAGGCCGAGCAGCACCATCCCGCAGGTGATCATCAGCTCGAACGCCACCCGGACGACCTCGTGCGGCGGCCGGTCGGCCTCCGGCCAGGAGTCCAGGCCCTGCAGGACGGCGTCCTTGTCGAACTTGAGCATGAGGCTGAGGCCGTCGGGGATGGTGAAGGGGCCCGCCTTGAACGGCACCCCGGCCTGGGTGTGGTCGATCCCCTCCATCGCCGCGAACTTCAGCGGCTGGCGTTCGGACACGAACCGCGACGCCCAGTCGCCGATCAGCAGCTGGATCGGGGTCAGCACGGCCGCCATCGTGAACGGGATCGCGAACCCGAGCCGGTGATACCGGTCACGTGAACCCTTCAGCAGCGGCACCGCGTAGACCGACGCGACCAGGAATCCGCAGACCATCAGCGAGGCGACGATGAGGTGGGCGGCCTGGGGCGGTGTCGCCGGATTGAACATCGCGGTCAGCGGTCTGACGTTCTCCACATGCCCGTCGACCAGCGTGAATCCCTGCGGCTGGTTCATCCAGGAGTTGACGCACACCACGAAGAACGCCGACAGCAGACCGGACACCACGACCGGGATCCCGGTCAGCAGATGGACCCTGGGGGACAGGCGGTCCCAGCCGTAGAGGTAGATCCCCATGAAGATCGCCTCGATGAAGAAGGCGATACCCTCCATCGCGAAGGCCGCGCCGAAAACCTCGCCGTAGGTCTCCATGAATCCCGGCCAGAGCGTCCCCATCTCGAAGGACAGCACGGTCCCGGACACCGCGCCGACCGCGAACAGCACCCCCGCCGCCTTCATCCAGGTTCTGGCGAGCTCTTGGTAGGCCGGATCTCCCGTTTTCTGCCCGCGCCATTCGGCGAGCACCGTCAGTGCCGGCAGCCCCACGCCGATGCTGGCGAGCACGATGTGGAAGCCGAGGGTGAAGGCCATCTGCTGGCGCGCCGCCACGAAGTCGGCCGTGGTGGGGGATTGCGCGATGTAACCCAACGCGTTCATACGACAGAACGTAGTACTACAGCCTGTAGTACTACCACGTGTCCTCGATCACAGGCTAGGATGTGCTTTGTGAAGGGTTTGGGAGAGCTTGAACGCGCCGTGATGGAACTGCTGTGGGCCCGCGAGACACCGGCCACGGCACGCGACGTCAGCCGTGCGCTGGCCGACCGCGACCTCGCCCACACCACGGTCATGACTGTGCTCGACCGCCTCGCCAAGAAGGACTTCCTCGTCCGCGAGCGCGACGGCCGCGCCTGGGCCTACCGCCCCGCCGCCACCCGCGAGTCCTACGTCGCCGAACTGATGCTCGGCGCCCTCGCCATGTCCGGCGACCGCACCGAGGCGCTCGCCCACTTCGCGCGCTCCGTCACCGACGACGAGGCCGCCGCCCTGCGCAGAGTCCTCGAAGGTCTCGAATGAACGGGCGCAACGCCCCGGGGGCGACGGAGCCGACGCCATGAGCTGGGTCGCGCTGGCGCTCATCGCCGTCGCGACGATCCCCGCCGCCGATCTGCTGTCGCGGGCCCGCTGGACGTGGCGCTCCCCCCGGATCGGGATCTTCCTCTGGCAGGCCCTCGGCCTGGCCTGGGGGCTGGCGACCATCGGCGCGCTCCTCGGCTTCGCCCTCGCCCCGTACGACGCCGGGGTGATCGGCGGGCTGGTCGCGCTGCCCGACGGCGGCGCGGAACTCAACCTGGCCCGTGAAGCGGCCCTGCTCGCCGGGATGGCGCTGGCCGGATCGCTGATCGGGATGCTGATCGTCTCGGGGTTCCAGGTGGTCAGGGCGCGGGCCCGGCACCGGGCGCTGCTCACGCTGATCGCCCACCGCGGCGGCAAGGGCACCCTCGTCGTCGATCATCCGGCGGCCGCCGCCTACTGCCTGCCGGGGGTCCGCTCCCGCGTGGTGATCTCGGCGGGCACCCTGGCGCTGCTGGACTCCGCCGAGCTCGACGCCGTCCTCGCCCACGAGTTCGCGCACGCCAGGGAACGTCACGACCTGGTGCTGCTGCCGTTCACGTCACTGCCGCGCACCGGGCTCGTCGCCCGGATGCTCGACGCGGTGGCCCTGCTCATCGAGATGACCGCCGACGACCGCGCCCTGCAGAACCGGCCCGCCAAGGAGCTCGCCACCGCGCTGCTGCGGTTCGCGACCGCGCCGTCGGCCG